>NZ_JAXMNS010000076.1:0-11293 GCF_034670285.1 Nocardioides sp.
CCGCGCGTGGCGCCGGGGTCGCCGGCATCCGTCAACCGCTCGACCAGCCACGGGGTGGAGGTGGCGAGATCGACGACCCCCTCGGCCCCGAGCACGAGCGCGACCCGGAAGAGGTCACCGACGACCGGACCCTCCGCCAGCACGTGCACCCCGTCGCGGCGCTCCGGCCCGAGATCGGCGAGCAGGGGCGCAAGGTCGGCGCCGACCAGCACCAGCGGCGCGTCGCTCCACCCTCGCAGAGCCGTGGGGAGGTCGACGGCGACGTCGGGGCTCACGCCGGCGGCGGCAGCCAGGCGCAGGAGCTCCTCGCGCAGGGAGTCCGAGGTGGTGACGATCAACGGTGGCTTCATGCACCGCACGGTGCCGGGAAGTGGGGCCTCGGCGGCCGCGGCCGATCGCCCCTGTGGACGACCGCGATCCGCGCCTCGCCTGTGGACGACTGGTGGGCACGCAGCGGTGACGCTGCACCTCCGATGGGCGCCTACGACGGGCGCCTACGATGGGCGCATGGTGCCGACCGCGGCGTTCTTCGATCTCGACAAGACGATCATCGCCAAGTCGAGCACGCTCGCGTTCTCCCGACCCTTCCAGGCCGGGGGGCTGATCTCCCGGCGTGCGGTGCTCAGGTCGGTCTACGCCCAGTTCGTCTTCCTCGTCGGCGGCGCCGACCACGACCAGATGGAGAAGCTGCGCGGCTTCATGTCGTCACTGGTGGCCGGCTGGGACGTCGCCACCGTGCGCGAGATCGTCGCCGAGACGCTGCACCACGTGGTGGATCCGATCGTCTACGCCGAGGCGGTGACCCTCATCGCCGAGCACCAGCTCGCCGGTCGCGACGTCGTCATCGTCTCCGCCTCCGGCACCGAGGTCGTCGAGCCGATCGGTGAGCTCCTGGGCGCCGACCACGTCGTGGCCTCCCAGCTCACCGTGGAGGACGGCAAGTACACCGGCGGCATCGACTACTACGCCTACGCCGAGGAGAAGGCGCGCGCCATCGAGGAGCTCGCCGTTGAGCGCGGCTACGACCTCGCCGACTGCTATGCCTACAGCGACTCGGTGACCGACGTGCCGATGCTGGCCGCCGTCGGCCACCCCTTCGCCGTGAACCCCGACCGTGACCTGCGCCGCGAGGCAGAGGAGCGGGGCTGGCCGGTGCTGGTCTTCACCAAGCCGGTCGCCCTGCGGAGCCGGGTCTCGCTGCCGCCGGCCAAGCCGACGCTGGCGGCGCTCGCCGTCGGTGGGGTGGTCGCCGTCGGTGGCGTCGTGTGGTCGAACGCGCGCAAGCGCCGCTCGGCCTGAGGCGTCCCCACGGCTCCCCTGCCCTGGACCCGAGACCTATTCTGGACTCGGCCGCAGCGTCGCGGCCCGGAGCAGAGAGCAGAGGCGTCGTGGGACTCCTGTCACGCATGCTGGGGGGCCGCCCCGGTGGAGCGGCCATCACGGCCACCATTGCCGACGCCGTCCAGGTGCTGCCCGGCGTCGTCGAGCAGGCGCTGGTCTTCAACCACCAGCCCAACAACTCCGGAACCGTCTCCGGAGTCGTCGACGTCACCGACACCCCCACCTTCCTCGAGGTGCTGCGCACCGTGCGCCGGGTCCTCGACCCGCTGCTCGGAGAAGGTGCCGATCAGGTGACCTTCTACGTCACCGGACGCACGCTGGACGGCGCCTCGGTGCAGCCGGGCGACCTCGGCCTGAGCCAGCCGCCGAGTGGCCTGGAGATCCGCCAGCGCCTGCTCCGCTCCTGATCGACCCGCGGCCCACGCAGCACTGACGTGTGACCTGGATCACCACCGGCTTGTCGGAAAAGTCAAGCCCCGCCAGCTCTTGTTCGCACCCTCGGACAGGCGTAGACAAGGGGTCAGGACAACTCAAGAGCAACACGTGAAACCGGGTACCCACGCGGCGATCCACCCTTCTTGAGGGCGCGTGTCGACGGGACATTCCCGAGGCAGCATTAGAGACAGCACGCTTGGTAGCCAGCGGGCTCACGTGTCAGCGGTGGCACTCGAGGTTACGACCTCGGGTGCCACCTGCATGTGCGCTCTAAACGCGGGGTGAAACCCCGTCCGCTACTCAGCAGCGCGGCGCAGCGGGCTCGCCTCGGCGCCGGCGGCGAACGCCTCGGCCCCGTAGAGCACCCAGGCGTGCACGCCTGCGGCGCCACCCTCGGCATACCCGCGGAGGTTGGACTCGTAGGCCTCGCGCAGGGCGAGGTGCCCGGCCTCCGGCACGCACAGAGACTTCTCGTCGACACCGCGCGCGACCAGAACCAGCCGCTCGACCGCGCGCGCGACGATGCCGTTGTGGGAGACGAAGGGCGCGGCAGTGATCAGCTCGGCGTGCACCATGGCGGCCACGACCAGTGCCGGAGCGGCTCCGTCGGAGGTGACGACGGTGGCGATGTCACGCAACCGACCCGCGGCCTCGGCGTCGCGGGGACGACCCAGCCGCTCGGGCTCGACGGTCGCGCCGGCCGCCAGGGCGTGCACCCGGGCGAAGGCCTGCAGCGGTGAGCGACCCAACGTCGGCACCAACGACAACAGCTCGGTCGAGACCCGGACGGCGTCGCGAGCGATCTCGTCGCCGACCCCCTCGCGTACCTCGGCGAGCGTGGAGGTCGAGCCCTCGAGCACGGCGCTCGCGTGCGCACCGCGCAGCAGCGACTCGGCGGTCGTCTCGGGCGAGGTCTTTCGCAGGCCGCGGTCGCGCAGCATGATGTCGATGCCGTCGCGCGTGGCGGCGTACGCCGAGGGGACGCCCTCCAGCGAGACCAGCCAGGCGAGGGGATCACGGGCATCTGCACTCACGCATCGAGAGTAGGGCGTGGTGACCCCATGGACGGGGGTCGGGGTCGTAGCATCGCGTGACATGAGCGATGACCGTCACGACCAGGCGCGCTCCTTCGGCAGCGTGGCCGACGCCTACGACCGAGGGCGACCCACCTACCCCGCCGACGCCGTCTCCTGGCTGGCCACCGGCGAGGTCCCGGACGACGCTCCCGGCAGCCCGGCCGGCTCGCAGGTCACCGTCCTCGAGCTCGGGGCGGGCACCGGCAAGCTGACCCGGACCCTCGTCGCCCAAGGCCACGACGTCCACGCGAGCGAGCCCGACCAGGCAATGCTCGAGATCCTGCGGCGCGACCTGCCGGGAGTGCCCACCTCGCTCACCGGGGCCGAGTCGATCCCCCTCGGCGACGCGTCGGTCGACGTGGTGATCGCCGCGCAGTGCTTCCACTGGTTCGACGCCGAGGCCGCTCTCGACGAGATCTCGCGCGTGCTCAAGCCGGGCGGCCACCTGTCGCTGGTCTGGCACTGGCGCGACGAGCGGATCCCGTGGGTCAAGAAGCTCGGACGCATCATCGGCACCCAGGACCACGTGGCCGACCCGGCATCCGCCCTGGCCGAGTCGGACCTCTTCGGTGAGGTCGAGGAGCAGACCTTCAAGCACTGGCAGGTCGTCAACCGCCGCAGCATCGTCGACCTCGTCCAGTCACGCTCCAACGTGGCGATGATGAGCGAGACCGAGCGCTCGGCCACGATCGAGTCCCTGCTGGCGCTGTACGACGACTACGGCCGCGGCATGGACGGCATGCAGCTGCCCTACCTGACCCGTTGCTTCCGCAGCCGGGCGCTGCCCCGTCGGGCGCCCGCCCCCGCGCCCGCTGCGACCTCCGCTGCAACACACGCCGGCGACGACCAGCCGCGGGCCTCCACCGACCCGGCCCTCGACCTGCCCGCGCTCGCGCTCGACCCGTTGGTGCAGCCGACGGTGCCGCTCTCCGTCTCCGACCTGGTGAGGGCGGGCCTCTCGCGCCGGCCCGGTGTCGACCCGCTGGCCGACTCCGCCGACCGGATGCCGCGCGTCGCCTTCAGCGACCACAGTGGCCCGAGCGACGACACGGGCATGCTCCTCATCGACTTCCGCTGAGGCTCGAGCGGGTCGAACGGGTCGAGCGCGTCAGGCGGTGAGAGCCTGCACGCGGGCGACGATCAGGTCGACGACGGCGCGGTGCGCACCCATCACGTCGGCGACGGCGACACCCGCGGGGGCCTCGCGACGCAGCCGGTCGTGGAAGAAGCCCGGCGAGAGCAGGTAGGGCGAGACCGCGTCGCCGGGTCGGATGATGTCGGCCGGGCGGGCACCGTGACCCGAGAGCGTCGCGAGCTCCACCTGGCCGTCCCAGGCGCGCGCGAGGTGGGCGACGGCGCACAACTGGTCGCAGGTGGCGGCCTCGTCGCTCGAGCCCGCGGCGACCAGGACGACGCGCTGACCGCGGCGGGCACCGGCCTCGACGAGCCGCTCCACCTGGGCCTGAGCGAGGAGCGGGTCGGGGCCGAGCTGGCGCCCGAGCGCGACCGGCACCGAGGCCAGGGCCGCCTGCTCCGGCAGGTCGGAGCGCATGTGGAAGCCGGTCGAGAGAAGAAGCGGCACGACGACGGCAGGCTGCTCGGCATGGGTCATCACGTCGGCGAAGAGCGGCTCGGACAGCTCGACGTACGTCGCGACGGCCGGCATCCCCAGCCGCTCACCGGCGGCGGCGGTCAGCTCGCGGGCGACCTCGTTGCCACCGTCCTTGCGGGTGCCGTGAGCGACCGTGACCAGCGTCGCCGGCCCGGGCAGTGTTGCCGTCGCACCGGTCATGTCTGCTGCGTCGCTGATGGCGTGCTGCGTTGCTGTGTCCCCCACGTCCGCGACTATGCGCGCCTTGTCAGTTCATGACAACCCCCTGAGGCAGACGGGTCATGTGATCATGGGCTCATGGTGCGCAGGTGGCGTCGGACCCACCTGGGGTCCGAATCGGATCGGGCGACCTTCCGCACCCTCCACACCGCCTCGCTCGCCTCGCCCGCGCTGCGCGAGGGGCTCACCCGCGACAGCGCCGAACGATCGGTGCGTCATCTGGGCGACCTGCTCGGCACCCCCGCGCTCGCGATCACCGACACCGCCGACGCACTGGCCTGGCACGGAGCCGGCACGCACCACCGGGCGCAGGTGCCGGCCCTCGTCGCGGCCGTGCTGGAGCGCGGTCGCACCCGCAGCTTCGAGGCCGACGCGCTCTCCTGCGCGCACGGTGCGTGCCCGGTGCGCACCGCGGTCGTGAGCCCGCTCGTCGTCGACGGACTCATCGTCGGCACCCTCGCCGCGTTCGCGCCGTACCCCACCGCCGGGCTCGCCCGAGCCACGGACGAGGTGGCCACGTGGATGTCGGGCCAGCTCGAGCTCGCCGAGCTCGGAGCATCGCGGGCCCGACTGGCCGAGGCCGAGGTGCGCGCGTTGCGGGCCCAGATCTCGCCGCACTTCATCTACAACTCGCTCGGTGCCATCGCCAGCTTCGTGCGCACCGATCCCGACCGCGCCCGCGAGCTGCTGCTCGAGTTCGCCGACTTCACCCGCTACTCCTTCCGCGCCCACGGCGAGTTCACGACGCTCGCCGAGGAGCTCCGCTCGGTCGAGCGCTACCTGCTCCTCGAGCAGGCCCGCTTCGGCGACCGCCTCCAGGTGACCCTCAGCATCGCGCCCGAGGTGCTGCCCGTCGCCGTGCCGTTCCTCTGCATCCAGCCGCTCGTGGAGAACGCCGTGCGCCACGGGCTGGAGGGCGTCACCGGCATCGGCCACGTCACCATCACCGCCCGCGACCGCGGCACCGACTGCGTCATCGAGGTCGAGGACGACGGTCGCGGCGAGGACCCCGAGGTCGTGCGACGTGCGCTCGCCGGCGACGTGGCGGTCGACTCGGTGGGGCTCGGCAACGTCGACGCGCGCCTGCGGACGACGTACGGCGACGACCACGGCCTGGTCGTCGAGACCGCCCCCGGAGCGGGCACGAAGGTGATCGTGCGGCTGCCGAAGTTCGCCGCCGGGGTGGTCGCGTGAGCACCGCCGCAGGGCTACCGGGACTCCGCGTGCTGGTCGTGGACGACGAGCGACCCACCCTCGACGAGCTCGACTACCTGCTCTCGCGCGACCCCCGGGTCACCGAGGTGCTCACGTCGCAGTCGGCCACCGACGCCCTGCGGGTGCTGCGCGAGCACGAGGTCGACTGCGTCTTCCTCGACATCCAGATGCCGGGGCTGACCGGCCTCGAGCTCGCCGAGGTGCTGCAACGCTTCCGCACCCCGCCGGCAATCGTCTTCGTCACCGCCCACGAGGGCCACGCGGTCGAGGCCTTCGACCTGCGCGCCGTCGACTACGTGCTCAAGCCGGTGCGCGACGCGCGGCTCGCCGAGGCCGTACGACGGGTGGTCGAGGGCAGCGAGCGCGCGCCGGTCGCGGCGCCCGACGTCCAGATCCCCGTCGAGCGTGGTGGGGTGACCCGGTTCATCGACCGGGGCGACGTGACCCACGTCGAGGCGCAGGGCGACTACGCGCGTCTGCACACGCCGTCCGGCAGCCACCTGATCCGCGTGCCCCTGACGACGCTCGAGGAGGAGTGGGCAGCAGCGGGGTTCGTGCGCATCCACCGCTCGGTGCTCGTGGCGATCGGCCACGTCACCGAGGTCCGGATGGACGGCGGTCGCTGCTCGGTGGTCGTCGCCGGCACCGGCCCGGCCGGCGGCGGCGCCGTCGAGCTCGGCGTGAGCCGCCGCAACACCCGCGACCTGCGCGAGCGGATCCTCCACCGTGCCGGCCCCTGAGGACACCGGGCACGCAGGGGGGGTGCCGCAGCGGGTCCGGGTGACGGGTCCCGACCGGCGCCCGCGACCCGGGCCGCGCACCGGCGACATCGACGACGAGACCCGGTTGGGTGCGGTCTTCGTCGACTCCCTGCTCCGCGAGCAGCTCTGGCTGGCGCTGCGGATCCTGCTCGTCCTGGGCGTGACGGTGGCCGGGCTGCCGCTGCTCTTCCACCTCGCGCCCGGCCTGGCCGACGTCCGCCTGCTGGGGATCCCTGCGGTCTGGCTCGTGCTCGGCGTGCTGGTCTACCCCTGGCTGGTGGTGCTCGGCTGGCGCTACGTGCGCCGAGCCGAGCGCAACGAGCGCGACTTCGCCGACCTCCTCGCGGAGCGCGGCGAGTGATCGAGACCAACGACCTGCCCGGCGTGATCGCCGTGGTCCTCGTCAGCCTCGCGACCCTGGCGATCGGCACCTGGGGCCTGCGCCTGTCGCGCACGACGAGCGACTTCTTCGTCGCCTCCCGCACGGTCGGCCCCAAGCTCAACGCCTCCGCGATCGGTGGCGAGTACCTCTCGGCCGCCTCGTTCCTCGGCGTCGCCGGGCTGCTGCTCACCTTCGGCGCCGACATGCTCTGGTATCCCGTCGGCTGGACGGCGGGCTACCTCGTGCTGCTGGTCCTCGTCGCCGCGCCGCTGCGACGCTCCGGCGCCTACACGCTGCCCGACTTCGCCGAGGCGCGACTCGCCTCGCGCCGGGTCCGCAACGTCTGCTCGCTCTTCGTGGTGGCGGTCGGCTGGCTCTACCTGCTTCCCCAGTTCGAGGGCGCCGGCATCACCCTGGCCGCAGCGATCGACGCGCCGCGCTGGGTCGGGCCGCTCGTCGTCGGCCTCGTGGTGCTGGTCAGCGTCGGCTCCGGCGGGATGCGCTCGATCACGTTCGTGCAGGCCTTCCAGTACTGGCTCAAGCTCACCGCCCTGCTCCTGCCCGCCGCGGTGCTGCTCGTGGTGTGGGCGGGGGACAGCGTCACCGGTCCCGGTGCGACGCGCGACGGCTGGTCGATGCCGCTCGCGGACGGCGGCGCGCAGGGCCTCTATACGACGTACTCGCTCATCATCGCGACCTTCCTCGGCACGATGGGCCTGCCGCACGTCGTCGTGCGCTTCTACACCAACCCCGACGGCCGGGCCGCTCGTCGTACGACGCTGGTGGTGCTCGGGCTGCTCGGGATCTTCTACGTCATCCCGCCGGTGTACGCCGCCCTCGGTCGCGCCTACGGAGCCGTCGGCGCCGACGGCGGCGCTGCCGACACCCTGGTGCTGGACCTGCCCCGGCTGATCCTGCCCGGGCTGAGCGGCGACATCCTCACCGGACTGGTGACGGCCGGCGCGTTCGCTGCCTTCCTCTCGACGTCGTCCGGGCTGACCATCGCCATCTCCGGGGTGCTGACTCAGGACGTCACCGGCCGTCGACTCCCGGAGGTCACGGCGTTCCGGGTGGCGACCGTGATCGCGGTCGCCGTCCCGCTCGCCGCGACCCTGGCCCTGCCCGACATCGGCGTGGCCCGCACCGTCGGGCTGGCCTTCGCGGTGGCTGCGTCTACCTTCTGCCCGCTGCTCGTGCTCGGCATCTGGTGGCGTGGGCTCACCGACGTCGGGGCGGTGGTCGGCCTGCTCGTCGGCGGCGCCGGGTCGGTCGCCGCCGCCACCTGGACCCTCTTCCACGCCCGCACGGCAGAGGCCGACCGGGGCTGGGTCGACGTCCTGCTCACCCAGCCCGCCGCCTGGTCGGTGCCGCTGGCCTTCGCCTCGATGGTGCTCGCCTCCCGGCTCACGGCGGGGCGGGTGCCGACGCACGCTCGGCGGTTCATGGTGCGCCTGCACACGCCCGAGGCCGTCGAGCTCGACCGCTCCTGACCGCCCCCGACCGCCCCCGACTGCCCCCGACCGCTCGTCGCGTCAGCCCGACCGCTCGTCGCACAGCGACGTCCGCAGGTCGCAGACACCGTGCGCACCCCTGACGTGGTGACCCGGATCACTCCTAGCGTGACGGCGATCACTCACCCCAGAGAGGCAGCGACGCCCATGTCCAACGACACCTCGCCCCACGAGCAGGCGGCCCGGCACGACCCGGTCTACGACCGGCTCGCCGCCGAGCCCGAGTTCCTCGAGCTCCGCCGCCGCTACCGCGGCTTCGTCATCCCCGCCACGGCGGTCTTCCTCGCCTGGTACCTGCTGTACGTCGCGCTGTCGACGTGGGCGAGCGACTTCATGGCCCACCGCCTCTTCGGCAACATCAACGTGGCCCTGGTCTTCGGGCTGCTCCAGTTCGTGACGACGTTCGGCATCGCCTACCTCTACAGCCGCTTCTCCAACGCCCGCCTCGACCCTCTCGCGACCACGCTCAACGAGGACTACGAGACCTACATGACGTCGAAGGACGGTCGCTGACATGGACACCCAGATCCTCACTACCGTGCTGTTCCTGTCGGTGGTCGCGCTGACCATCGGCATCACCGTCAAGGCCAGCCGCTCGACCTCCGGGACGGCCGACTTCTACGCCGGCGGCCGCAGCTTCTCGCCGCTGCAGAACGGCCTCGCGATCGGCGGCGACTACATGTCGGCCGCCTCGTTCCTGGGCATCACCGGGATCATCGCCCTGTCGGGCTACGACGGCTTCCTCTACTCCATCGGCTTCCTCGTCGCGTGGCTGGTCGCGCTGCTGCTCGTCGCCGAGATGCTCCGCAACTCCGGCCGCTTCACGATGGCCGACCAGCTCGCCTTCCGGATGCGTCGCAAGCCGGTGCGCCTCGCCGCCGCGTCGTCGACCGTGGTCGTCTCGATCTTCTACCTGCTGGCCCAGATGGTCGGCGCCGGCACGCTGGTGGCCCTGCTGCTCGGCGTCGAGAGCCAGGCGATCAAGAACATCGTGATCTTCGGTGTCGGTGCGCTGATGATCTTCTACGTCACCGTCGGCGGCATGAAGGGCACGACGTACGTGCAGATCGTCAAGGCGATCCTGCTGATGACCGGCTCGGCGCTGATCGTGGTGCTCGTGCTCGCCCAGTTCGACTTCAACCTCTCCACCCTGCTGGGCGCAGCCGCCGACAACAGCGGCAAGGGCCAGGCGTTCCTCGAGCCCGGCCTGAAGTACGGCGCCGATCTGACCAGCAAGCTCGACTTCGTCAGCCTCGGCCTCGCCCTGGTGCTCGGCACGGCCGGCCTGCCGCACATCCTGATCCGCTTCTACACCGTCCCGACGGCGCGAGACGCCCGCAAGTCGGTGCTGTGGGCGATCGGCCTCATCGGCACCTTCTACCTCTTCACCCTCGTGCTGGGCTTCGGTGCCGCGGCGCTGCTCGACACCAGCACCCTGGACGCCTCCGGCAACCTGGCTGCCCCGCGACTGGCCGAGGCCGTCGGCGGCGGCGCCGGCAGCACCGGTGGCGCCATCCTGCTCGCGCTGATCGCAGCCGTCGCGTTCGCCACGATCCTGGCCGTCGTGGCTGGGCTCACGCTGACCTCGGCCGCCTCGGTGGCCCACGACGTCTACAACAACGTGATCCGCAAGGGCGAGGCCACCGAGGCCGAGGAGATCAAGGTGACCCGGCTCGCGGCCGGCGGCATCGGCCTGGTCGCCATCCTGCTCGCCATCCCGGCGCAGAGCCTCAACATCGCGTTCCTGGTGGCGCTCGCCTTCGCGGTGGCCGCCTCGGCCAACCTGCCGACGATCATGATGAACATCTTCTGGCGCCGCTTCAACACCCGCGGCGCACTGTTCAGCATCTACGGCGGACTCCTCTCCGCCGTGGGCCTGGTCTTCTTCTCCCCGACCGTGTCGGGCACGGAGACCTCGTTGATCACCGGGATGGACTTCGCGTGGTTCCCGCTCAACAACCCGGGCCTCGTCTCGATCCCGCTCGGCTTCCTCTTCGGAGTCATCGGCACCCTGTCGGCCCGCGAGCCGGCCGCCGAGGACCGCTACACCGAGCTCGAGGTGCGCGCCCTGACCGGCGCCGGCTCCGAGAAGGCCATCAGCCACTGACCCGCACCACCCGCCCGCACGACTGGGGACCAGCTCCTGCCGCCCCGGCGACGACCTCGCCGGGGCGGCGGGCACCTCGGGCACCTCGGGCACCTCGGGGCAACCCCCACACGACAACCCGGCCACTGCGTCCTACTGTGACCAGAGCCACCAGAACAAGACATCAGGAGAGCCCACCGTGAGTGACGAGACCCTGTCGAACCTGCTGAAGGAAGACCGCCGCTTCGAGCCGCCGGCCGACCTCGCTGCCAACGCCAACCTCACCGAGGAGGCCTACGCGCGAGCCGCTGCCGACCGCGAGGGCTTCTGGGCCGAGCAGGCCGATCGACTGAGCTGGGACACCCGGTGGGACCGCGTCCTCGACTGGGACGACCCGCCGTTCGCCAAGTGGTTCGTCGGCGGCAAGCTCAACGCGGCCTACAACTGCGTCGACCGGCACGTCGAGGCCGGCAACGGCGACAAGGTCGCCTTCCACTTCGTGGGCGAGCCCATCGATGACGACCCGGCCAACAAGCGCACGATCACCTACGCCGACCTGAAGGACCTCGTCTGCCAGGCGGCCAACACGCTGACCGACCTCGGCGTCCAGGCCGGCGACCGCGTGGCGATCTACATGCCGATGATCCCCGAGGCC
>NZ_JAXMNS010000077.1:0-11277 GCF_034670285.1 Nocardioides sp.
ATCGCGTTCCTCGACCGCGCCTCGACCACGGAGTACTCCAGCCGGGCGCTGAACGCCTCGGCCTGCGTGATGGAGGCCGCTGACACCGACGTGTGGAAGGACTTCCACCGTCAGATGTTCCTGCAGCAGCCCCCCGAGGGTGGCGCGGGTCTGCCCGACTCCGAGCTGATCCGGATCGCCGACGACGCGGGCGCCGGCAACATCGAGACGTGCGTCGACGACCGGACGTACGACGACTGGGTCGAGGCGACGACCGCGGCCTCCGGAGACGACGGCATCAACAGCACGCCCACGGTCCTGGTCGACGGGGTGATCCTCGAGGACCCCAGCCCGGCGACGATCCAGGCGGCGATCGACGAGGCCCTGGCCTCGTGAGCCGTTCGTGAGTGACCTCGGCTCGACCCCGGAGGTCGAGGAAGCGCCGGTGGACGACGGTGTGCGGCTGACACCTGCGGTGTCTCCGCTGACGCGGTTGCACGGGTTGTTCTTCGTCGTGCTCGGGGCCCTGGGCTTGTACGCCGCGTTCGCGTTGGCTCTGGACAAGTACAAGATCCTCGAGGACCCGACGTTCGTCCCCGGCTGCGACCTCAACCCGGTGCTGTCGTGCGGCTCGGTGATGATGACCGAGCAGGGTTCGGCGTTCGGGTTCCCCAACCCGCTGATCGGGCTGGTGGCGTTCGCCGTGGTCGTCACGATCGGCGTGCTCCTGGCCGGTGGGGTCGCGCTGCCGCGCTGGACGATCGGCGGTCTCGCGGTGGGCTCGCTGCTCGGGGTCGTCTTCGTGCACTGGCTGGCTTTCCAGAGCATGTTCCGCATCGGCGCGCTGTGCCCGTGGTGCCTGGTCGTGTGGGCCGTGACGTTGGCGATCTTCGTGTGGAGCGCCCTGCTCGCGGCCCGGACGGTGCCGGCGCTCCGTCGGCCCGCGCAGGCGGTCTGGTCCGTGCGCTACGCGGTGCTGGTCCTCTGGTACCTCGGCTTCTTCGTGACTGCGCTCGTGCAGTTCTGGTACTACTGGCGCACCTTGATCTGACCGGCCGCGACCGGCCAGGGGCCGCGCCGTAGGCTCGCCGGGTTCGTGGTTGCTGGTGAGTGGATGAGGGGCTGGGCCTGATGGTTGATGCGGTTTCGCGCGAGATGATCCTTCCGGCGCTGAGGCTCGACGTCCCGTCGCGGCCGTCGGAGCAGCAGGTCCTGGCGTTCCTCGAGCGCACCTCCGAGCAGTGGAGCCAGGGTCCCCGGGAGTGGCTGACCCACCAGGTGACGCGCCTGGCGGTGGCCGCCGTGCTGCGGTCGCGGCTCGACCAGGCCGCATCCCTGCCGACCGAGCGGCACCCGTTGCCGGGCGACCCGGAGCAGGTGACCCTCGGTCAGCTCGTGGCGGCGTTCCGCCCGCACGTCGGGCTTTCCACGCAGGCCTTCCAGCTGGGACTCGTCGAGGCCGTCAACGCCCACGTGCCTGCTGCGGTCGACCCGCTGCGCGAGGGACTGCGCCGGCTCGGCGTCACCGGCCGCGACCCGCTCAAGGTGATCGCGCTAGGTCTCGACAAGGTGCCGGCGCGTGCCGCCGGAGACTTCTTCCAAGGTGTGCGCAGCGCCCCGGCGCTGACCGCGCTGGTCGACGCCCTGGCGGGTGCGGCGTCGTCCGACCTCAGCGGTCTCGACCGCAGCCAGCTCGCGCGCGCCGACGCCATCGTGCTCGGTGGCGGCAAGGCCACCGCGATCACGATCGGTGCGTCGACCCGCAAGCGCGAGGCAGCCAAGGGTCGCCCGTGGCTGACCGTGCCGCTCGCGGTCGGACGTCCGGCGCGCGGTGACGCGCGTGGCACGGGTGGCTCGGGGGCTGCCGGCGGTGTCGAGGTGGCGCTGAAGTCGTCCGGGTGGGCCGAGGTCTTCGAGACTGCGCTCGACGCCGTCGGCTCCGCGATGGCCCAGATCGACTCCGGTGGCAAGCCGCGTCTCGGCAGCCGCTCTGGTCGTTCGGACCCGCTGTCCGACGTCATGGCGCAGCGGCTCGTCGCCGCCAAGGACCGGACTGTCGCCGAGGTGTGCGCCTCGTTGCGCGACCTCGACCCGCTCGTGCTCGAGATGTTCGACCACCAGGTCGTCGTGACGCCTGTGCGCGTGCCGGTGCCCGTGGTCGAGGACGACGCCTTCCTCCAGCTGTGGCTGCCTTCCTCGGCCCTCGCGGGACCGTTGTTCACCGGTAGCCCCGACCTCTTCCTCGGTGAGGGCTCCGACGTCCGCACCGTCGGCGGCAAGCCGCAGGGTGGACGGGCGCCGCAGGGCGGTCGCCCGCCGCAGGGGGAGCGCGCCAAGAAGCCGCGCCAGCCGCAGGCGCAGGACGGCGGTGCTCGCCCGGCGGGCGAGGGTCGCCGCAACAACCGTCGTGGCAAGGGCCGCGGTCCGCGCCCCGATGCTGCCCCGTCCGCGACTCCGGACGCGGCTCCGGCTCCGGCTCCGGTCGCGGAGCAGGCTGCAGCCCCCGACGCCCCCTTCGAGGTCTGACTCCGGCGTGGGGTGACGTGCCTGTGACCCCGCTGGTCTCAGCGGGGTGTGGGGGCTGGGCGTTCAGGGTTCGGGTGGGTCGTCGAGGGGTGTGGTGACGGGCATTCGCCCGTGCCGCCTACCCCTGACGACTCGGAAGCGGTGGCCGGAGGGGCTGGTCCAGTCGTAGACCCCGGGTCGGGGTGAGGTGTAGTCCCAAGCGCTGAAGGTCTTGGCTCGGTGGTGCTTCCTGCAGAGCACGGAAAGATTCGAGGTCGTGGTTTTCCCACCAGCCTCAGGGTTGTTCTTGTTGAAGGGGACTCGGTGGTCGAGGTCGCAGTGCTGAGCTCTGCGGGTGCAGTTGGGGAAGGCGCAGTTCTGATCGCGCAGACGGACTTGCTCCACCAGCTTCGCGGTGGGCACGTAGGCCTTCGTGGAGAGGTCTTCGTTGAGGTCGATGACGGGCTTGATCGTGACGGTGGTCCCGGCGGTCTGGCACCACTCGCGTAGTTGCTCGACCAGCACGTCCCCGCCGCCGATGTTGTCGAGGCTGACGTGGGGGCTGTCGGCGTCGATGTGGGCGTAGATGACGACCCCGCGTCCACCGGTGTCACCGCCGGATTCCAGGTCGAGGGTGAGTTGCTGGCGAGCCATCTCGCCCACGGCCATCGAGCGCCGAGCGCCGAGGCTCTCGTCACAGCCCAGATCACCTAGCGCCTTGGCGCCTTGCTTGACCGCAGCTTCAAGATCCAACGCGTCCTCGGGCGAGAGGGTGCCGGTGACGTCGACGGTGCCGTCGGTGGGGGAGTTGCGTTGGCCGAGGTGGATCTGGAAGTCGCGGTCGTCGGCGGCCTTCTTGCGACGCTTCTCTGCTTCCTCTGGGTCGAACAGGTCGATGGCCTGAGCGATGGTGCGCTCGATCTGGGCGAAGGAGCACGACCGCAGGGTCGGGGCCAGCATCTGGTCGACGTACCTGGCGGCCTCGAACGACAGCGTGAGGGTGTGCTCGCAGACCCGGAACGCCTTCCACACCGGCACCTGCAACGCCACGACTTGTTCCCAGATGCGGCGCAGGCGATAGCGGAGCTCGAGGGTCTTGCCGACGTAGGTGCACCCGGCTTCTGAGGACATCCCAAGGACGGCGGCGAGGTCGTAGACATCGAACTCCGAGACCAGGGGGCACCCGACCCCACCGAGGATGACGCCGTCGATCCCGAAGGTCAGGTCGTCGACCAGGGAGTTGTCCACACGGAACTCGACTGCCCAGGCCACGACGCTTTGCAGCATCGTCACGTCGGCGGCATCGCGCGCGGCCTTCGCGTCGCTGACCACCTTGACGGCGGTCGGGGTGGGCGTCGTTCGCATGGGTCAATCATAGTCGCCTTCACCGACATTCGATAGTACGTTCGAATGATTTGTAAATGACAGATGACCTAGGTGGGACCGGTGCCGTCGCGCCTGGGCGGGAGGCCCCTAAACTGGGCGGTCTATCCCCGGTTGGTCTGCCGGCAGGGCCCGCCTGACTTTGAATCAGGACTAGCGACGATGGTTCGACTCCATCCCGGGGAGCTCTCGACCCGGCGAGCCCTGTGCCGCTCGCCGAGTCGATGTCGGGCACCTTCCTAGTGGTGGCGGTCGTCGCCCGGTCGGCCGTCGAGGAGAAGCTTTCAGGCTTGGCCTTGTGCGTTGACGTGCTCGTGAGGATAGTTCGGCTAAGCGGGATCATCGGGGTCCTCATGTGAAGTCGAGGATCACCATGACGACCGAGCTCACTCAGAAGATGGCCGCAGAGCTCGTCGGGACATTCATCCTGGTGTTCGTCGCCGTGGGTTCGGCGGTCTTCGGGTTCGACCAGATCGGCGCGACCGGGGTGGCGCTCGCCTTCGGACTCACGCTGCTGGGCCTCGCCTACGCCCTCGGGCCGATCTCGGGTTGCCACGTCAATCCTGCAGTCACGCTCGGTGTCCTCATCCGGCGCGGGATAGCGGCGACCGATGCTGCGGCCTACGTCGCCGCTCAGCTCGTCGGCGGGATCCTAGCCGCGGCGATGCTCAAGCTCATGACGTCCGAGTTCGGCGGGGTCACCGATCAGACCGGGAATCTCGGCAGCAACGCCTGGGGCGACCGCGTCAGTGGAGGCGGTGCCTTCGTGTTCGAGGTGTTCGGAACCTTCTTCCTCGTCCTCGTGGTCCTGCTGGTCACCGGCCGTGCAGCCGCGCCTGGTTTCGCGGGCCTCGCCATCGGGTTCACTCTCATCGTCATCCACTTGATGGGCATCCCGCTCGACGGGACGTCGGTCAATCCCGCGCGGTCGTTCGGCCCCGCCCTGTTCGCCGGCGCGGACGCTCTCTCCCAGATCTGGCTCTTCCTGGTCGCTCCTCTCCTCGGAGCCGGCCTAGCTGCGCTCGTCGCTCCGCTCTTCGAGGTGCCCGACACTCCCGACCAGGGAACAGCTCCCGGGATCGACCCCACCGGGGCCATCGTCGCCTCATGATCTAGGTGATTCAGTGATCTCGGGGCCGGCCGGTCCTGAGTCGACCTCCACGTCAGGATCAGCCCGTGCGCAAGCTACTTCTCGTCATTCTGTGCTTCTTCCTTCCCTTCGTCGCGGTGCTGCTGACCGACGGGCTGAGCATCAAGGTGCTCTGGGCCTTCCTGCTCCAGCTGCTGGCTCACGTCCCTGGTGTCATCTACGGCATCTACCAGCTCTTGAAGAGCTGACGCTGCCGTGGCCGACGGGGCGTCGTTCGACCCCCGGGAGCACACCAGGCGCACCACGCGCACGGCGTAACCTCTGGGCATCTTCTGCGTTGTCAGACAAGCAGGCGATGCCGCTCGTGCAACGCGACGAGTGGCATTCCTGGTGAGGCGTCATGTGCGCCGTCGACCCGATTCGGACCTCCGAACCCAAGGACCCCAGTGTCATTTTCTCGCCGCGGCCGGCGCATCAGCGCCTGGACCGGAACATTCGCCCTCTTGATCTCGGTCGCCGCCTTCACCGGTGGCCCGCCGTCCTCGGCCACGGCTGCGGCCGCCGCGGACGATCCCTCCGTGCTCTGGTCCCCGACCAAGCAGAGGATCGTCTCCTTCAAGGAGGGAAACCGTCGGCTGGTCAACCCGTCTGACTACAGCGGCTTCACCTTGAACGCCGGAGCGATGGCCGGTCGTCTCGCGTCGGCTCCGCTGGAGGACCTGCGCAACCCCGACCGTGTCGAGGCCGTCACCATCACGGTGCCCGGGCCCACCGGTGAACTGATCGACTTCGCCGTGGCCGAGTCGCCGATCATGGCCGACGCGCTCCAGGCGGCTCACCCCGAGATCAGGACGTACGCCGGCTCCTCGGTCACCGAGGGGTATCCCGCAAGCATCCGGATGGACATGACCCCGTCCGGCTTCCACGCCAGCGTCCGTGACGGAGAGACGTCCTGGTACGTCGATCCCGTCTATCTCGACGACACCAGCCTCTATGCGTCCTACTTCGGCGCCTCGCTGCCCACCGAGGAGCGTCTGCCCGACGAGGTGCTGGACCACGACGGTGAGCCGCTCGTCGAGGGCGTCCCCCACGGTGGCTCGGGACGAGTGGCGGTTCCGCGCGCCGGCGACGGACCGGACGAAGAAGTGCTCCAGCGCGTCTACCGCCTCGCGCTGGTGACCGACGCGAGCTACGCGGAGTTCCACGCGCCCGATCTGAACCTCAACCCCTTGGACCTGGACGAGTCGAACGAGAAGGTTCTCGCTGCCAAGGTGACTCTGATGAACCGGGTCAACCAGATCTACAACGACGACCTCGCGATCAGGATGGAGCTCGTCGAGAACACCGACGTCCTCCTCAACCTCAACAACCCGGCGCGAGAGATAGCCGCCGGCCTGGGCGGTGTCGGAGAGACGGGTTGCCTGCCCAACGCCCTCGTCCAGAACCAGGTTGCGGTCGACACGTTGATCGGCCCGCTCAACTACGACATCGGCCACATCGCCCTGGGCGTCAACGGTGGCGGCGTCGCCTTCCTCGGCGTCGTGGGCCAGCAAGGACAGAAGGCCGGCGGGTGCACCGGTCTGCCCAGCCCCGTGGGTGACTTCATGGCCATCGACTACGTCGCGCACGAGATGGGCCACCAGTTCGCGGGTCCGCACACATTCAACGGGACCCAGGGCAACTGCTCGGGCGGCAACCGCACCCGCGGCAGCTCGGTCGAGCCCGGGTCGGGCTCGTCGGTGATGGCCTACGCCGGAATCTGTGCGGCCGACGACCTGCAGCCGCACACCGACCCCTACTTCAGCCAGCGCACCCGGATGGAGATCGGCACCTACGTCACCAGCGCGCCCGACGATCCACTGACCGACACCCGAGGCGGCTTCGAGGTCCTGACAACCACGAACCACCACCCGGTGGTCAGTGCACCTGACGACGTCACCATTCCGATCCGGACGCCGTTCACCCTCGAGGGTTCGGCCACCGACTCCGACGGTGACGAGCTGATCTACCTCTGGGAGCAGAACGACATCGGTGCCTCCGCCGGCGTGCAGCTGACCAACAACACCAAGGCCACCGGGCCGCTGTTCCGGGTCTTCGGCACCTTCGCCGACGTGTCCGACACCGACACGTTGCTCTACAACTCGCCTGGCCAGAACCTGGCGACGACCAGCCCGGTGCGCACCTTCCCGGACATGGCCCAGATCGCGTCGGGCAACACCAACGCGGCGACCGGTGCCTGCCCGACGCCGGTGACGACTGACTACTCCGGCGCGGAAGGCACCAGCGCACTGAAGAACAGCTCGGTGCTCGACTGCTACTCGGAGTTCCTGCCCACTGCCGACTACGTCGGTAGCGGCGCCAACGCGGCCCCGCCGCGGCTGAACTTCCGGCTCACCGCACGTGACCTCAACGCCGAGGGCGGCGGGACCCAGTACGACGACGTGACGCTGACCATCGACCCGGCCGCGGGCCCGTTCCTGGTGGAGAGCCAGGCCACGCCGACGACGTACGACGCCGGGTCGACGCAGGCCGTCACCTGGACGGTCAACCAGACCGGTGGTCTGGCTCCGAACGTCAAGATCTCGCTGTCGACCGACGGGGGCAGCTCGTTCCCCGTGGTGCTCGAGGCGAGCACCCCGAACGACGGCACCCACGAGGTCACCCTCCCCGAGGTGAACACCGACCGGGCCCGGATCAAGATCGAAGCGGTCGACAACTACTTCTTCGCCATCAACGACGCCGACTTCGCCCTCACCGGCGCTGTGGAGCCGACTCCGACTCCCACGCCGACGCCCACGCCGACGCCCACGCCGACGCCGACCGCGACTCCGACGCCGACGCCGACTCCGACGCCGACTCCGACGCCCACGCCGACGCCGACGCCGACGCCGACGCCGACGCCGACTCCGACTCCGACGCCCACGCCGACGCCGACGCCGACCCCGACGCCGACCGCGACGCCCACGCCGACGCCCACGCCGACCGCGACGCCCACGCCGACGCCCACGCCGACGCCCACGCCCACGCCCACGCCCACGCCGACGGTCGCACCGGACACGTCGATCAGCAGCGGCCCGACGCGGGGCAGGTTCGTGGTGGGTCGCAAGGCCTCCTACGTGTTCGACTCCTCCCAGTCGGGGTCGACCTTCGAGTGCACCGTCGACGGCTCCGACATCCCGTGCGCGACCAAGAGCCTCGTGCTCCGCAAGCTGAAGCCGGGTGACCACGTCTTCACCGTGGCAGCGCGCAACAGTGACGGAATCGTGGACGCCACGCCCGCCAAGGCTCGCTTCTCGGTGGTCTACAACGAGCGGGTGCTCACCCGTTCGACGCGGGGCTGGAAGACGGTCAAGAACCGTGACGCCTACAAGAACACCTTCGTCACGACCTCGCGTCGCGGCCAGGTCCTGTCCATCGACGTTGAGGACGTCACGAAGGTGGCGCTGCTCGTGATCAAGGACAAGGGTCTGGGCCGGCTCGCCGTCTCGCTCGACGGTGACCGACTGAAGGTCCTGAAGACCAAGGCCAAGCGGCTCAAGGTGAGCCGACTGAAGGTCGTGACGAGGTCCTCACGACCGTTGTCCGGCACCTTGAAGATCCGGTCGCTCGACAAGAAGCCGGTCGCCATCGACGGCATCGGTCTCTTCCAGCGCTAGGCAGACGCCTCCACGGGGCCCGCGACCGGGCCCCGTGGAGCCGTCTCGACGACGGTCCGGCGGCTCAGCCCCGAGAGATCACGGCGTGCGTGCCCGTGGCACGCGCGATGACCTGGCCGGCCTGAGTGATCTCGCCCTGGGTCGTGCAGATCCGGCCGCCCAGGCTCGTGCAGGTCGCGGTGCACACCAGTGGCTGCCCGGCCACCCCGGCGCGCACGAACTGCGCGTTCAGCTGCACGTGCGGCGCGATCATGCCCACGGGCCCGGCTGCGTGGACGGCCCAGCCGGTCGCGCTGTCGAGCAGTGCGCTGAGGTAGCCGCCGTGCAGGATGCCGCCGCCGTTCAGGTGCTCAGGACCGGGGTCGGCCTCGACGACGGCGCCGTCGGCGTCGGCGCGCACCACCCGGAACCCGAGGTGGGCTGAGAACGGTCCGGGGTCGCCGACAGCGGTCATGGGCACACCGTAGGTGACCGCTTGCCGTAAAGAGTCACAGGTGCAGACCCGAGCCACGACCTCGGCGGCTCGTCCCTGGGGAGGATGAGCCGGCCCGTCGTCCGTGCCTAGGGTCGAGCCATGCCCACGAGAGGTGCGTCGTCCGACGCGAGCCCCACGACCTCGACCTCCACCGGCCGGTCGCGCTCCCTGCTCTGGGCGGTCCTGGTCGCAGCGATCCTGCAGGTCGTGGCGCCCGTGGTGACCATCAACGGTCCGGGCGCCTCCCCAGGCGGCGGGTCCGGCCCCGAGCTGCTGATCACCCCGGTGGGCTGGGCCTTCTCCATCTGGGGCGTGATCTACGCGCTGGCGATCGCCCAGGCGGTGGCGGCGCTGCTCGCGCCCGACGGACGACTGCCCGCGCGCTTCGCCCTCGACCAGCTCGTCCTCTACCTCGGCGGAGCAGCGTGGATCGTGGTCGCCGGGTTCGACAGCAGCACCGCGACCTTCCTCGCCCTGGCTGTCATGTTCGTCGCCGCCGTCGACGGGGTGCTCCAGCTCGCGCGTGCCGACGTGGCTCCGGGGTGGTTCCGGACGCTGACCCGGGTCGCGTTCGGTCTGTACGCCGGCTGGGTCTCGGCGGCGTTCTTCCTCAACCTCTCGACCGCGATGGTCGCCTGGGGGTGGGTCGAGGCCGACGCCGTCGGCTG
Source organism: Nocardioides sp. (assembly GCF_034670285.1). Taxonomy (GTDB): domain Bacteria; phylum Actinomycetota; class Actinomycetes; order Propionibacteriales; family Nocardioidaceae; genus Nocardioides. Next base: position 9,757 of record NZ_JAXMNS010000077.1, read on the forward strand.
GCAGGTCGGCGTGGTCGTGCTCGCGACCGCCGTTCTCGTGGCGCTGCTGCTGCTCGGAGGTCTCCCGGCCTACGCCGCAGCGGGGCTGTGGGCGCTTGCCGGCATCGCGGTCACGGGCACCGCGGACGGCACTGCGGCGGTCCTGGGGGTCGCGCTCGGAGGAGCCGCCTGCGTGGCGGTGGCCACCGTCGTGGTGCTGAGGAACTCGCGGCGCAAGTTGGCCGGGCCCGCTGTCTAGGCGTACGACGACCGCCGGAGGTCAGGTCCAGGGTGCGCCACCGTCGGCGACGGTCCCGGTCGTGGTGACCGTCTGAGTCGTGATCGATCCCGCAGATCCCAGCACAGGATGAGGCGTGACCACGACGTCGAAGAAGAGGAAGGTCGCGGCCACACCGCCCGGGATGCCTCGGATGCCGTCGGCGCTGGTGAAGGAGAAGACCTGTCCGTCGCCAGTATCGGTCGCCGTGACCGGCCCGGCGAGCCACCCGCTCGACACGCTGGTCGGCTCGGTCGGCTCGACGGTCCCGGGCGTCGGCAGGCACGTCACGTAGACGGTCGTCGGCCCCGTGCTGGCGGGACCGGCGCTGTCGAAGCGCATGGAGACCCGGAGCGTGCCGCCGGCGTCGTTGGTCGGGGTCACCGTGGTGGTCACCTGGGCATCGCCGCTCGCTGCGGTCGCCGGGGCGGCCGTGGCCAGCACGATCGCCGGGGCTGTCCAGGCAGCACCGCGCAGGACGGTACGGCGGTGAGGTTGCGGGTCGACGGGCATGGGTCCTCCGGGTGAGCGTGGGTGCGGCGGGTCAGAAGTGGCTGGGGAGCGAGGTGCTCACCAGGGCATGAGCAGGGGGTAGGGCTCTCGCGGCCGGCGCGTGTCGCTCGCCCCGGCGACGAACGACGTATGACGACCGGTGCGGTTGCCGAAGTCATCGCCGCGCACCCGGGCAGGCACCTTCACGCGCACGCCCGGCTTGGCCGAGATCGTGTAGATGCCGCGCCTCGACGGCTTGACCTCGACCGTCGCGCGCCCGACGGACACCGACACCGGCCGTCCGGTGGCGACCTGCGGACGCCAGGTCAGGTCGACGTACGGATCGGCGGTCGGGTAGGCGAGCGTGAACGCCGCGCGACCACGACGAGCCTTCACCGGGACGACCGCGAGAGCGGCGCCCCGGGTCACCTCGAACGGCTTCGACCGGAGGCGGTACTCCTTCGCGCTCACCACGAACCGGTAGCGGCCGGTGGCGGCGTCGAGAGGCGTCTCCCAGCGGGCGGTGTAGCGACCCTCGTTGGCCTCCTTCAAGTAGCCGGGCCCGAGGGGCACCTGCTCGTTGCCCGCAACGCGCCACTCGATGGTGGTGCCGAGGTCGTCGTGCTCCGACTGCCACCCGCGTGCGGTGCGTCGCTCGATGCTCACGAACGCGCGCTCCAGCGGTCGGTCGGTCCCGCGCGCGCCGCCGCGCCACCGGAACTCGGCATGGCCCAGCCGACGAGTCACCTCAGCCGGCTGCGCGAGCACCCGGC
>NZ_JAXMNS010000078.1:0-11255 GCF_034670285.1 Nocardioides sp.
CCTGCGGATGGCCGGCACCTTGCGCCTCGAGCACAAGCAGGCCTCCCTCGAAGAGCTGGGCCAGCTCCACGACCCGGTGCTCACGAAGGACGCCATTGCCGGTCGGATCCGCCGGCTGCTGGCCATGGCCGACAAGCGGGCTGCCGACCTCGGCATCCCCGACACCGAGTCCTCCCTGACCCCCGAGATGCTCGCCGAGGACGACTAGCACCCGTCATGACCGCCTATGCCCGAGGCGCGACGTTGTTTCGCGCCGCGACCGCCCAGCTGACCAGTGCCGAGCTGATGCTCCCGGTGCCGTCGTGCCCCGGTTGGACGGTCTCCGACGTGCTCACCCACGTGGCCGACAACCACGAGGCCGTGCTGAGCGCCCACGGGGTGGTCACCGACAGCGCCGACGTCATCGCCGTCTACGAGGAGCACCTGACCAAGCAGCCCCGGGCGATCCTGGATGCGATCGAGCTGATCCTGCACGGCTGGGACATCGCCCGCGCCCGCGGGATGGTCGGCAGCCTCGACGACGTCACCCTCGACTTCCTCCTGGCGTTCGCCGTCGACGCGGGGGAGCAGCTCTACGCCGACGGCGCCTTCGACCTGATGCTGGTCTCCACCGACGTCGGGCGGGAAGCCAGCGTGCTGGCCCTGTACGGCCGCGACGCGCGGGTGCCGAGCGAGTAGACGGATCCAGCGGTCCCAGAAGGTGCGATCGGTCGTTTCATCAGGGTTACCGGCACGTACCGCGGGACGTGCGTTCTCCGTCGGGCCTGCGAGCGATAGGGTCACCGCAGCCCACCTCAGTCGAGCTCAGGAGCAATAGCAGTGACCGTTCGCGTTGGTATCAACGGCTTCGGCCGAATCGGCCGCAACTTCTTCCGGGCCATTCGGGCCCTCCAGCAGACCGAAGGTCTGGACATCGAGATCGTCGGGGTCAACGACCTCACCGACAACGCCGTCCTCGCCCACCTGCTGAAGTACGACTCGATCCTCGGTCGTCTCGACGCCGACGTGTCGGCCACCGACGACGCGATCATGGTCGGCGACCAGCGCATCGCCGCGTTCGCCGAGCGTGACCCGGCCAACCTCAAGTGGGGCGACCTCGACGTCGACATCGTCGTGGAGTCCACCGGCTTCTTCACCGACGCCACCAAGGCGCGCGCCCACATCGACGGCGGTGCCAAGAAGGTCATCATCTCGGCGCCCGCGTCCAACGAGGACATCACGATCGTGATGGGTGTCAACCACACCGACTACGACCCGGCGCAGCACACGGTGATCTCCAACGCCTCGTGCACGACCAACTGCCTGGCCCCGATGGCGAAGGCCCTCCACGACGAGCTCGGCATCGTCAAGGGTCTGATGACCACGATCCACGCCTACACCGCCGACCAGAACCTCCAGGACAACATCCACAAGGACCTGCGTCGCGCCCGGGCAGCGGCCCTCAACGTCGTCCCGACCTCGACCGGTGCCGCCAAGGCGATCGCGCTGGTCATGCCCGAGCTCAAGGGCAAGCTCGACGGCTACGCGCTGCGCGTGCCCGTCCCCACCGGCTCCGCCACCGACCTCACCTTCGAGGCCGGCCGCGAGACCACGGTCGAGGAGGTCAACGCGATCATCGAGAAGGCGGCCGACGGTCGTTTCCTGCGCTACTCCACCGACCCGATCGTCTCCTCCGACATCGTCACCGACCCGGCGTCGTGCATCTTCGACGCGCCGCTGACCAAGGTCATCGGCAACCAGGTCAAGGTCGTCGGCTGGTACGACAACGAGTGGGGCTACTCCAACCGCCTCGCCGACCTGATCGCCCACATCGGCGAGACTCTCTGACGTGTCCGGCGACTCCACGACACTCGATGACCTGATCGGCGGCGGAGTCGCCGGGAAGCGCGTCCTGGTCCGCTCGGACCTGAACGTCCCGCTCGACGGCACGACCATCACCGACGACGGCCGCATCCGTGCGAGCCTCCCGACGATCCGTGCGCTGGCCGAGGCCGGTGCACGGGTCGTCGTGACCGCGCACCTCGGGCGCCCCAAGGGCGCTCCGGAGGAGCGTTACTCGCTCGCCCCGGTGGCCACGCGTCTTGCCGAGCTTCTCGGCGCGCCGGTCGCCTTCGCCACCGACACGGTGGGGGAGTCCGCGACCCAGACGGTGGGCGACCTTGCCGACGGCGAGGTCGCGCTGCTCGAGAACGTCCGTTTCAACGCCGGTGAGACCAGCAAGGACGATGCTGAGCGCGGCGCCTTCGCCGACGAGCTCGCGGCGTTGGCCGACGCCTTCGTCTCCGACGGCTTCGGGGTCGTCCACCGCAAGCAGGCGAGCGTGTACGACGTGGCTCAGCGCCTGCCGCACGCCATGGGCGGGCTCGTGGCGACCGAGATCGAGGTGCTGCGCCGGCTGACCGTCGAGCCGGCCCGTCCGTACGTCGTCGTCCTCGGCGGCTCGAAGGTCTCCGACAAGCTCGGCGTCATCGACAACCTCCTCGGCAAGGCCGACAAGCTGCTCATCGGCGGCGGCATGGTCTTCACCTTCCTCGCCGCTCTCGGCCACGAGGTCGGCAAGAGCCTGCTCGAGGAGGACCAGCTCGAGGTCTGTCGCGCCTACCTCAAGCGCGCGGAGGAGTCGGGCGTGCAGATCCTGCTGCCCGGCGACATCGTGGTCGACACCGCCTTCCCCACGGGCGACACGACGCCGCAGCCCCGCGTCGTCTCGGCCGAGGCGATCCCGGCCGACTGCCTCGGGCTCGACATCGGTCCCGGCTCCGGCGCCGACTTCGCTGCGGCGCTCGCCGACGCCAAGACGGTGTTCTGGAACGGCCCGATGGGCGTGTTCGAGGTCCCGGAGTTCTCCGACGGCACGCGGGCGGTCGCCCGGGCGCTGGTGGGGATCGACGGGCTCTCGGTGGTCGGTGGGGGAGACTCCGCCGCTGCCGTGCGCGCGCTCGGCTTCGACGAGGCCGCGTTCGGACACATCTCCACCGGCGGTGGAGCCAGCCTGGAGTATCTCGAGGGCAAGGAACTGCCCGGCATCACTGTCCTGGAGGACTGAAGACATGGCACCTGCTCGCACCCAGCGCGTCCCGCTCATGGCGGGGAACTGGAAGATGAACCTCAACCACCAGGAAGCCGCTCTGCTCGTGCAGAAGCTTGCCTGGACGCTCTCCGACAAGCGCCACGACTACGCCAAGGTCGAGGTCGTGGTGGTCCCGCCGTTCACCGACCTGCGTTCGGTGCAGACGATGGTCGACGGCGACAAGCTGTCGCTCAAGTACGGCGCTCAGGACGTCTCGGCGCAGGACTCCGGCGCCTACACCGGCGAGATCTCCGCCTCGATGCTGGCCAAGCTCGGCTGCACCTACGTGGTCGTGGGTCACTCCGAGCGGCGTGAGCTCCACGCCGAGACCGACGAGCTCGTCAACGCCAAGGCCCACAAGACCGTTGCTGCCTCGATGACGCCCATCGTGTGCGTCGGGGAGGGCCTCGAGGTCCGCAAGGCCGGCGAGCACGTCGCCTACACGCTGGCTCAGGTCGAGGGCTCGCTCGCCGGGTTCACCGCGGAGCAGGTCGGCGCCCTCGTCGTCGCCTACGAGCCGGTGTGGGCCATCGGCACGGGCGAGGTGGCAACCCCCGAGGACGCCCAGGAGGTCTGCGGGGCGATCCGGGGCCGGGTGCGCGAGCTGCACGGCGATGACGCCGCAGAGGCGCTGCGCGTGCTCTACGGCGGCTCGGTGAAGGCTGCGAACGTGGCCGGGATCATGGCCAAGGACGACGTCGACGGCGCTCTGGTGGGCGGCGCGAGCCTCCAGGCCGACGAATTCGGCGGCATCTGTCGCTTCTACGACATGCCGACCCTCTGACCATCACACCTCTGACGTAGGATCTCGCACCGTGGAACTCCTCTTCACCATCCTGCTCATCACAGCCAGCCTCGTCATGATCCTTCTGGTGCTCCTGCACAAGGGTCGTGGAGGCGGGCTGTCCGACATGTTCGGTGGCGGGGTGTCCAGCTCGCTAGGCGGATCCTCGGTCGCCGAGCGCAACCTGGACCGTTTCACGATCGGCGTCGGCATCATCTGGTTCGCCGTCGTCATCGCCCTCGGTCTGTTGAAGGCGTACTGAAGTTCCTGACATCCCCTGACTCTGACGGCTCGGGCTCTCAGCGACATCCCCACGTACGACGACTTTCCTGAGGAGACATCTCTATGGCTGGTGGAGGAAACGCCATCCGCGGTAGCCGGGTCGGTGCTGGTCCGATGGGCGAGGCCGAGCGCGGCGACGCTGCCCCACGTCAGGCAGTGACCTACTTCTGCTCCCACGAGCACCGGTCGGTGATCACGTTCTCGGTCGAGGCCACCGTCCCCGAGACGTGGGACTGCCCCAAGTGCGGCCTGCCGGCGTCCGTCGACTCCGACAACCCGCCGCCCGCGCCGAAGATCGAGCCCTACAAGACCCACCTGGCCTACGTGAAGGAGCGTCGCTCCGACAAGGAGGCCGAGGTCATCCTCGACGAGGCCATCGCCCTCCTCCGCTCGCGCCGCAAGTCCGGCGACGTCATCTTCTGATCGTTCCCGCCTGATCGTGAGTCGGCGCGTCTACGCGCCGACTCGCGCGTCTACGCGCCGACTCGGCGATGACGGGGCCGGTGGAGGTCAGCTCGCGAGCGAGATCCCGAGCCGCAGCGCGGCCTCTCGGGCCCCGGCGCGGAGCCGTGCCTGGGGGTCGCAGTGAGGGCTGAAGAGGTCGTCGCACTCGAAGACGTCGATCACCCAACCCTCGCTCCTGAGCTCGCCGCGTCGTTCGAGGTCGTGCTCCACCTGCTCGGGGCTCGAGTGCCATTCCCGACCGTCGTACTCCGCCGCGTAGCAGATCGCGCCGCTGGCCAGATCGATGATGGCGAGGATGCGACCACTCCGCCAGACGATGAACTGCGGCTCGGGCGTGGGGAGACCGGCCCCGATCCAGTGCAGTCGCAGCACCGACTCACCGGGGGACTCCGCACGCCCGTCGGCCAGAGGCGCCAGCACGCGGAGCGTCCGCACCCAGCGCATGCCTCTGTAGCGCTCGACCTCCGCGAGCAGCTCGACGTGGCCGAAGACGCCGAGCCGGAGCATCGCGTCGAGGCCGGCGATGCCACGGTCAGTCCAGCGCACGCGCCCCAGGTCACAGGCGGTGCGCAGGGGCGTGGCGACCCGGAGCCCGTTCAGCTCGGTGATGTCGCGGTCGAGCAGGTTGCGCTCGCCGCTGTCGACCAGTCCGTTGCGGAGCCTGCCCATGCCGGACGGTCGAAAGACGGAGATCGGTTGCAGGTTGATGTGCTCGTTAGGAGCAAGCACCATCTCTGCGCCGTGCAGCCAGCCGGCGTGACGATCGACGATGACGCAGTCCTCGGGCACGACCAGGCCAAGGGCCGCGCAGCGCAGCGCCGTCGAGTCGGGCACATGCTGGGAGACGTAGACGCCCTTGATCAGCCTCCTGAGGTAGCCCTGCTGCGTGAGCCAGGTCAGCCGGTGCCCCGTGACACCCTCCGCGCCGGCCGTCGCGGCGGTGAAGGGAACGTCCAGAGGAAGCGGCGAGGAGGAGTCGAGGAACCGGCGGGGGAGGTCGAGTCGCGTCATGCGCCGAGGCTCGGCCATGGACGGACCTCGGGCAAGGGACCGCCGATCGGCCTGTGGACAAAGACCCGAGTTGCCTCTCCTGTGGACGCCGAGTCGGCGCGTACTCGCGCCGACTCACCGATAGCCGCTGCGCCGAGTCGGCGCGTACTCGCGCCGACTCGGCATCAGAGGTGGGCAGCGGCGGGCTGGTCGAGGAACCAGATGGTCTCGTCGCGACCGGTCACCCCGCGGGCGGGGGTGTCGGTCACGGAGCCCTCGGCGGCGAGCGAGGCGGCGACGGCCTCGGCCTTGCTGTCACCGCTGGCGAGGAACCAGACCGACTCGGCGCGGTTGAGCGTCTCGAAGGTCAGACTGATGCGCTCCGGAGGCGGCTTGGGCGAGCCCACCACCCCGACCGTCGGGCCATCGGCGGCCAGGCCCTCGTGGCCGGGGAAGAGGGAGGCGACATGGGCGTCGGGTCCGATGCCGAGCATCAGGATGTCGAACGTCTCCGCGCCGTGCTCTCGCAGCGTCGCGGCGTAGACCGCTGCGCCGGCGTGGACGTCGTCCGCGTCGGCCGTGGAGGGCATCTCGTGCACCTGTGGATCTCCGACCGCGTCGAGGAACGCGCGTCGGCCCTGGAGACCGTTGCGGTCGGGGGAGTCCGGGGCGACGAACCGCTCGTCGCCGAACCACACCACCACCCGGCTCCAGTCGACGTCGCTGCCGGGCGAGAGCCGCGCGACCTCGTGGTGGATCGCGTCAGCGATGGTGCCTCCGGTGACGACGATGTGCGGCACCCGACCCGACGCCTGCGCGGCCTCGAGACGGGCGATCAGCTCGCCGGCGACCGAGGTGGCGAGCGTCGTCGCGTCCGGGTGGACCTCAACCCGAGGAGTGCTCATCAGCGGCGGTGCTTTCGGTAGTAGGCGATCAGCGACTGTGTCGAGGCGTCCTGCTCGGCTGCGACCTCGGCGTCGCCGGCGACCGCAGGACTCAGCGCCTGCGCGAGCTGCTTGCCGAGCTCGACGCCCCACTGGTCGAAGCTGTCGATGCCCCACACCGCGCCCTGCACGAAGGTGATGTGCTCGTAGAGCGCGATCAGCTGGCCGAGCACGGACGGGCTCAGCTCGGGAGCCATGATGGACGTCGTGGGGTTGTTGCCCTCGAACGTCCGAGCCGGCACGACGGCCTCGTCGGCGCCCTCGGCTCGCACCTCGTCGGCGGTCTTGCCGAACGCCAGCGCCTGCGTCTGGGCGAAGAAGTTGGCCAGGAACAGCTCGTGCACGTCGGCGTCGCCGTCCGCGAGCCCGTAGGCCGGGTTGGCAACGGCGATGAAGTCGGCCGGGACCAGCTGGGTGCCCTGGTGGAGCAGCTGGTAGAACGCGTGCTGCCCGTTGGTGCCGGGCTCGCCCCAGAAGATCTCACCGGTGCCGGAGGTGACCGGGGTGCCGTCCCAGCGCACGCTCTTGCCGTTGGACTCCATGGTCAGCTGCTGGAGGTACGCCGGGAAGCGGTGCAGCAGCTGGGCGTAGGGGAGGACGGCGTGCGACTGGGCGCCGAGGAAGTTGGTGTACCAGACGTTGAGCAGGCCCATCAGCAGCGGCACGTTCTCGGCCGGGGGAGCGGTGCGGAAGTGCTCGTCCATCGCATGCATGCCGGCGAGGAACTCGGCGAAGCGCTCGGGACCGATCGCCACGACCAGCGAGGTGCCGATGGCGGAGTCGAGGGAGTAGCGGCCCCCCACCCAGTCCCAGAAGCCGAACGCGTTGGCCGGGTCGATCCCGAAGTCGGCGACCTTGTCGAGGGCAGTCGACACCGCTGCGAAGTGACGCGACACCGCGACGCGGTCCTCGGTGTCGGGGCCGAGCGCCCCGGAGCCGCGCAGACCCGCGATCAGCCAGGTGCGGCACAGCCGGGCGTTGGTGAGGGTCTCGAGCGTGCCGAAGGTCTTGCTGGCCACGATGAACAGCGTGGTCTCGGGGTCGAGCCCCTCCAGGGTGGTGCTGGTGTCGGTGGGGTCGATGTTGCTGATGAACCGGCACTCGAGCCCGGACTGGCGGTAGGCCGCCAGCGCCTCGTAGGCCATCACCGGGCCCAGGTCGGACCCGCCGATCCCGATGTTGACGACCGTGCGGATGCGCTGGCCGGTGATCCCGACCCACGCGCCCGACCGCACTCGCTCGGCGAAGTCGTAGACCTCGGCGAGGGTGGAGTGGACGTCGTCGACGACGTCCTGCCCGTCGACCTCCAGGGAGGCGTCGGCCGGCAGCCGCAACGCGGTGTGCAGGACGGCGCGGTCCTCGGTGACGTTGACGTGCTCACCGGCATACATCGCGTCGCGGTGATCCAGCACGTCGGTCTGCTCGGCCAGGGCCAGCAGGGCCGCCACGACGGCGTCGTCGACGAGGTTCTTCGACAGGTCGACCCACAGGTCGGCGGCCGTCAGGCTGAGCCGCTCGACCCGGCCGTCGTCCTCGGCGAACCAGGCACGCAGGTCCGGCTCGAGTGACTCGGCCAGGTCCGCGAGGTCGGACCAGGCCGACGTCGTGGTGGGGTCGACCGGTCCGCCGGTCATGAGCCCTGCTTCTCCATCTGCGCCTTCACCGTATCGACGAGCTCGTGCCAGGAGGCGATGAACTTGTCGACGCCCTCGTTCTCCAGCGCGAGCATCACGTCGGTCCAGTCGACGCCGGCAGCGGCGATCTGGTCGAGGATCGACTGGGCGGCGCCACCGCGACCGGTGACCTTGTCACCTTCGACCTCACCGTGGTCGGCGAAGGCCTGCATCGTCTTCTCCGGCATGGTGTTGACCGTGTCGGCCACGACGAGCTCGCTGACGTAGAGGGTGTCGGGGTACTCAGAATTCTTCACACCCGTCGAGGCCCACAGCGGCCGCTGGGCGTTGGCTCCGGCGTCGGCCAGGATGCCCCAGCGGTCGGAGCCGGCGATCTCGGCGAAGGCTGCGTAGGCGACTCGCGCGTTGGCGATCGCGGCCTTGCCGCGCAGGGCCAGGGCGTCGTCGGTGCCGATCGCCTCGAGCCGCTTGTCGACCTCCGAGTCGACGCGGGAGATGAAGAAGGATGCCACCGAACGGATCCGCGACAGGTCGAGTCCGTTGTCGCGGGCCTGCTCGAGACCGGTCAGGTAGGCATCCATCACGGCGCGGTAGCGCTCGAGGGAGAAGATCAGCGTGACGTTGACGCTGATGCCCTGCGCCACCACTGCGGTGATGGCGGCCATCCCGGCCTGGGTGGCGGGGATCTTGATCAGGACGTTCTCGCGATCGACCGCCGACCACAGGGCCTGCGCCGAGGCGATCGTGGCCTCGGTGTCGTGGGCGAGGTCGGGCTCGACCTCGATCGAGACCCGACCGTCGTCCTTGGTCGATGCCGCGACCGGGGCGAGGATGTCGCAGGCGTTGCGGACGTCCTCGGTGGTGAGCTCGAAGATCACCTCGTCGACGCCCTTGTCGTCGGCTACCAGCTGGCGTACCTGCTCGTCGTAGCGCTCGCCCTCGGCGATCGCCCCGGCGAAGATCGTCGGGTTGGTCGTGACCCCGACCACGGAGGACTCCTCCACCAGGGAGGCGAGGTTGCCGGACTCGATCCGCTCCCGTGAGAGGTCATCGAGCCAGATGGAGACGCCTGCATCGGCGAGTGTCTTGAGCCGGTCGGTCATGAGAACTCCTGAGATCGGTGCTGGATGGTCGTGGGGTACGCCGCTCAGGCGCCGGCAGCGATGCTGTCGCGAGCGGCGGTGGCGACGGCCTCGGCGGTGAGGCCGAACTCGTCGTAGAGGCGCGAGAAGTCGGCCGACGCGCCGAAGTGGTCGATCGAGACGATGCGGCCCTGGTCGCCGACGTACTCGCGCCAGCCCTGCTTGACCCCGGCCTCGACCGAGACCCGGGCCTTGACGGTGGGCGGCAGGACCTTGTCGCGGTAGGCCTGGTCCTGGGCGTCGAACCACTCCAGGCAGGGCAGCGACACCACGCGGGCCTTGATGCCGTCGGCGGCGAGCAGGTCGCGCGCCTGGACGGCGAGCTGGACCTCGGAGCCGGTGCCCATGAGGACGACGTCCGGGGCGCCGTCGGGGGCGTCGACGAGCACGTAGCCGCCCTTGGCCACGTCCTCGAGACCGGCCCAGTGCTCGCCGGTCTCCTCGTCGATGCCGCGCGGGAAGACCGGCACGTTCTGACGGGTCAGGGCCAGCGCCGAGGGGCGGTCGGTGTGGCCGAGGATGGCCGCCCAGACCGCTGCGGTCTCATTGGCGTCCGCCGGACGGACGACGTCCAGGCCCGGCATCGCGCGCAGCGAGGCGAGGTGCTCGATGGGCTGGTGCGTGGGGCCGTCCTCGCCCAGGCCGATGGAGTCGTGGGTCCAGACGTAGGTGACGGGCAGCCGGCTCAGCGCCGCCACGCGCACCGCGCCACGCATGTAGTCGGAGAACACCAGGAAGGTGCCGCCGAAGACGCGAGTGAGCCGGTCGGCCGCGATGCCGTTCATGGTCGCGCCCATGCCGTGCTCGCGGATCCCGAAGTGCAGGACCCGGCCGTGGAAGGCATCGCCGTTCCAGTCGTCGGTCGATCGACCCTCGGGCACGAACGAGGGGACGTCCTTGATCGTGGTGTTGTTGGATCCGGCCAAGTCGGCCGATCCTCCCCACAGCTCGGGGAGCAGCGGGGCGAGGGCGTTGATCACCTTGCCGGACGCCGACCGGGTCGCGACGCCCTTGGCGTCGGCCTCGAAGGTCGGCAGCGCGGCGACGAGACCGTCGGGCAGGCTGCGCTCCTTGAGTCGGCGCAGCAGCTCGGCCTTCTCGGGGTTGGCGGCCGCCCAGGCAGCGTGCTTCTCGTCCCACTCGGAGCCCCACGCCGCCCCGCGCTCACGCAGCGAGCGGGTGTGGGCCAGGACGTCCTCGGCCACCTCGAAGTGCTTCTCGGGGTCCCAGCCGAGGATCTCCTTGGTCGCGGCGACCTCCTCGGCCCCCAGGGCGCTGCCGTGGGCGGCCTCGGTGCCCTGGGCGTTGGGGGCGGGCCAGGCGATGACGGTGTCGAGCACGATCATCGAGGGCTTGTCGGTGACCTCGGCGGCCTTGCGGATCGCCTCGTGGAGCGCCGGGACGTCCTCGCGGTAGTCGGTGCCGCCGTTGGTCCAGTCGACGACCTGCACGTGCCAGCCGTAGGACTCGTAGCGAGCCGGGACGTCCTCGGTGAAGGCGATGTCGGTGTCGCCCTCGATCGAGATCCGGTTGCGGTCGTAGATCATCGTCAGGTTGCCGAGCTGCTGGGTGCCGGCGATCGAGCTGGCCTCGCCGCTCACGCCCTCCTGCAGGTCGCCGTCGGAGCAGATGCCGTAGACGTGGTGGTCGAAGAGGCCCTCGCCGGGAGCGGCGTCGGGGTCGAGCAGGCCGTGGACGCGGCGCGCCGACATGGCCATGCCGACAGCGTTGGCGACGCCCTGGCCCAGGGGACCGGTCGTGACCTCGACGCCGGCGGTGTGGCCGAGCTCGGGGTGGCCGGGGGTCTTGGAGCCCCACGTGCGCAGCGACTCGATGTCGCTGAGCTCGAGGCCGAAGCCCCCGAGGTAGAGCTGGGTGTAGAGAGTGATGCTGGAGTGTCCGCACGACAGGACGAAGCGGTCGCGCGCGATCCAGATCGGAAGA
>NZ_JAXMNS010000079.1:0-11242 GCF_034670285.1 Nocardioides sp.
CACCGTAGGTGAAGTCCTTGAGCGACTTGTCGACGCCCAGCAGTCGCTCCTGGAAGTCGTCGTTCAGCTCGGAGCCCGGGAAGGTCGCCTTGACGCCCTCGAGGGTGCCGGGGTCGAAGTCCTTGTCGTAGTTGGCGGTGTTGCCGTCCACGAAGTACAGCTGCGTGCCAGCCGACTCGGGAGCAGCGCTCTCGGTGTCAGAGCTGGTGGGAGCCGACGACGGGTCCTCGGTGGTGTCGCCATCGTCGCTGCCGCACGCCGCGAGGACGAGGGCGCTGGTGACGGCGACGACCCCGAGCCGGGCCTTCTTACTGATGGGATTCAATTGAGCCTCCGGTTCATCGAAGTCGCCGACCCCTGCCGACGACCACGCTCAACCTAGTCGTCTTGACGCGTCCACGGGCGCCACTGCGCTGTCGTTGTCAATTCGTGATGTTTGCGTTTCAACACCGCGATCCGCGGCGCGACGCGCTTCGTCAGCTCGCGGGGTCCACCGGGACCGTGTGAGTCACGACACCTTCGGCCACCTCGCGCATCGAGAGGCGCAGATCCATCGCGGTCTTCTGGATCCAGCGGAAGGCCTCGGGCTCGGTGAGCTGAAGCTTTTCCTGGAGCACGCCCTTGGCCCGGTCGACCGCCTTGCGCGTCTCGAGCCGCTCCTGCAGGTCGTGCACCTCGCTCTCGAGCTGCGCGAGCTCGGCGAAGCGCGACAGCGCCATCTCGACGGCCGGCACCAGGTCGGACTGCGTGAACGGCTTGACCAGGTAGGCCATCGCGCCCGCGTCGCGCGCCCGCTCGACGAGGTCGCGCTGCGAGAAGGCCGTGAGGATGACCACCGGTGCGATGCGTCGCCCCGCGATCGCCTCGGCTGCGGCAATCCCGTCGAGGACCGGCATCTTGACGTCGAGGATCACCAGGTCGGGCCGGTGCTCCTCGGCCAGCTCGATCGCCCGGGCGCCGTCGCCGGCCTGGCCCACGACGTCGTACCCCTCCTCGGTGAGCATCTCGGCGAGGTCCATCCGGATCAGCGTCTCGTCCTCCGCGATCACCACGGTGCGGCGCACCGGGCTCGTCGAAGGGTTCTGGTCGGGGGTGCGGGGTGCGTCGGCCACGGCCCAAGGCTAGTGGGGTCGGTAGGTCTGCGCGCCCATCGGCTAGTGTTCGACCGCGTTCGCCCCGGTAGCCCAACGGCAGAGGCAGTGGTCTCAAACACCATCCAGTGTGGGTTCGAATCCCACCCGGGGCACTCACCACCTGTGTCGGTGGCCGCCCTCACAATCCCCAGATGTACGACGACTCCGTCCGCCGCCGAGCGCGTCGCCTCAGGACCGCGGGCGGCACCGTCTCCGAGGTCGCGCAAGCGCTGCACGTCAGCCGCTCCACGATCCGCTCCTGGGAGACGCGGCCGTCGACGGCTCCACCGCACAGGTGCCCACGCTGCGACGGTCGCGCTCTCGACGCGTCCGGCTACTCGGCGCTGCTCGGCTACTACCTCGGTGACGGATGCCTCTCCCGCGCAGCCAGGTACTCCACGCTCAGAATCTCCTGCGACACCGTCTATCCGGGCGTGATCGACGACGTCAGCCGATGTGTCGCGAGCGTTCGACAAGGTCCGGTCCACCTCGTCCCGGCGCCCGGGTGCACCGTCGTCCAGGCCGGTTGGAAGCACTGGCCCTGCCTGTTCCCGCAGCACGGCCCCGGGCGCAAGCACGAGCGTCCGATCGTGCTCGAGCCCTGGCAGCGCGAGATCGTCGAGCAGCACCCGGCGGAGTTCCTGCGAGGTCTGTTCCACTCCGACGGCTCCCGGGTGCGCAACTGGGCCCGCCGTCCAGTGGCCGGCGAGCTCAAGCGCTACGACTACCCCCGCTGGCAGTTCTCCAACACCAGCGCCGACATCCGCGATCTCTGCGGCTGGGCCCTCAACCTCGTCGACGTGGCGTGGAGGGCGAGCAGCACCAAGCACGTCAGTGTGTCGAGGCGCGCCGCAGTGGCCAGGCTCGACGAGGTGATCGGCCCGAAGGCCTGAGGCTCAGGTCAGCTTGCGGTAGGCCGGTGCAGCCCCGTTGATCGCATCGCCCATCCGGTGGATCCGCAGCGCATTGGTCGAGCCGGGGATTCCGGGCGGGCTGCCGGCCACGATCACCACGAGGTCGCCCTCCTCTACCCGGCCGATCTGCAGCAGCTGCTCGTCGACCTGGCGCACCATCTGGTCGGTGTGCTCGACCGGGTGGGTGCGGAACGTCTCGACGCCCCACGACAGCGACAGCTGCGAACGCACCCGGTTCTCCGGCGTGAACGCGAGCACCGGGATCGCACTTCTCATCCGGGACAGGCGCTTGGCCGAGTCGCCGCTCTGGGTGAAGGCAACCACGTAGGCGGCTCCCACCCGCTCGGCTACCTCGACTGCCGCCTTGGCGATGACGCCACCGGTGGTGCGCGGATCCCAGTCGATGGCGGTGAAGCGTCCGGAGTCGGCGCCCTCGAGAGCGTGACCCTCGGTGGCGGTGATGATGCGCGCCATCGTCTCGACGGTGTGGATGGGGTGGTCGCCGACGCTGGTCTCCCCCGACAGCATCACCGCGTCGGCGCCGTCGAGCACGGCGTTGGCGACGTCGCTGGCCTCGGCGCGGGTGGGCGCCGGACTGGTGATCATCGACTCCAGCATCTGGGTGGCGACGATCACCGGCTTGGCGTTGAGCCGAGCCTTCTGGACGATCTGCTTCTGGAGGAACGGCACGTCCTCCAACGGGCACTCGACCGCCAGGTCACCGCGCGCCACCATGAAGCCGTCGAAGGCATCGATCACCTCGTCGAGATTCTCGATGGCCTGCGGCTTCTCGATCTTGGCGATGACCGGGAGCATGACGCCGACCTCCTTCATGATCGCGCGCACGTCCTCGGCGTCGGCAGCGTTGCGCACGAAGCTGAGGGCGATGAAGTCGACGCTGAGGCTGAGGGCGAAGCGCAGGTCGGCGATGTCCTTCTCCGACAGCGCCGGCACGGACACCGCGACCCCGGGGAGGTTGATCCCCTTGTGGTTGCTGACCGGACCACCGACGAGCACCTCGGTGATGACGTCGGAGCCCTCCACCGAGACCACGCGCAGCCGGACCTTGCCGTCGTCGATGAGGATCGGGTCGCCGGGCTTCACGTCGCCCGGCAGTCCCTGGTAGCTCGTGCCGGCGACGTCGCCGTCCCCGGGCACCGTGCGCGTGGTGATCGTCCACCGCTGCCCGCGGCTGAGCACTGCGTGTCCCTCGGCGAAGGTCGACAGACGGATCTTCGGACCCTGGAGGTCGGCGAAGATGCCCACCCCATGACCCGAGGCGTCAGCCGCCTCGCGCACCAGCCGGTAGGTCTCGGCGTGGTCGGCGTGGGTGCCGTGGCTCATGTTGAGCCGGGCGACGTCCATCCCGGCGTAGACGAGCTCGCGGATCCTCCGCTCGGAACTGGTCGCAGGGCCCAGGGTGCACACGATCTTTGCTCTCCGCACCCCTCCACCCTAGCGGGTGTTGGAACGTTCAAACGCGCAGTGGTGCACGACGGAGGAGTGCACCGCGTCGCGCGTGCAGGTTGAGCGAGCGAGCAGCCGCCGACGAGGAACGAGTCGGCGGCGTGGGCGAGCGAAGATTGAGCGAACCCCGCGAGCGACGCAGGAGCTCGCGACGGGTGAGACGAAATCCAGTGAGCCGACCAGCAGCCCGGACCACGGTGGTCCAGGCAGCCGGTCGGCTCACTGCGTCTCGATACGTCGACGTCTCGCTGCGCTCGTCGATCGACTACTCGACGACCGCTGACGAGGCGTGCGTTCGCGAGCTCACGCCCGCCTCGTCAGACCACCAGGGGGCGCTCGGTGGGCAAGATCGGGCTGGGCAGGGTCGTCGAGCCGGTGAGGAAGGTGTCGACGGCAGCAGCCGCGGCACGACCCTCGGCGATCGCCCAGACGATGAGCGACTGCCCGCGACCGCAGTCACCGGCCGAGAACACGCCGGAGACCGAGGTCATGTAGGAGTTGTCGCGCGCGACGTTGCCGCGCTCGTCCAGGTCGACGCCGAGCTGCTCGACGATGCCGGGCTTCTCCGGACCGGTGAAGCCCATGGCGAAGAGCACCAGCTGAGCCGGGATCTCGCGCTCGGTGCCCTCGACCTCGGTGAGCTTGCCGCCCTCGAAGACGACCTCCACGATCCGCAGCGCGCGGACGTTGCCGTCGTCGTCACCGAGGAACTCCTTGGTGGACACCGCGTAGACACGGTCGCCACCCTCCTCGTGCGCCGAGGAGACGCGGAAGGTCATCGGGTACGTCGGCCACGGCTGACCGGAGGGCCGCTCACCCGGGGGCTCGGGCATGATCTCGAGCTGCGTGATCGACCGGGCGCCGTGACGCGTCGAGGTGCCGAGGCAGTCGGCTCCGGTGTCACCGCCGCCGATGATCACGACGTCCTTGTCGGTGGCCATGATCTGCTCCTGGCCCTCGAGCTGCTCGAGACCGAGGGCAGCACGGTTGGCCTGCGGAAGGAACTCCATGGCCTGGTGGATGCCGCCGAGCTCGCGCCCGGTCACCGGCAGGTCACGGGCCTCGGTCGCACCCATGGCGAGCACCACGGCGTCGTACCGGTCGCGCAGCTTGGCCGCGGTGAGCGTCGAGCCCTCGCCACCGACGTCGATGCCGGCACGGAAGACGGTGCCCTCGCGCTTCATCTGGTCGAGGCGACGGTCGAGGTGCTTCTTCTCCATCTTGAACTCGGGGATGCCGTAGCGCATCAGCCCACCGATCTGGTCGGCACGCTCGTAGACCGCCACGGTGTGACCGGCGCGGGTCAGCTGCTGCGCAGCTGCCAGCCCCGCGGGGCCGGACCCGATGACGGCCACGGTGCGGCCCGAGAGCCACTCCGGTGGCTGGGGCCGGACGAAGCCGGACTCCCAGGCCTTGTCGATGATCGAGACCTCGACGTTCTTGATCGTGACGGGGTCCTGGTTGATGCCGAGCACGCAGGCGGTCTCGCACGGCGCCGGGCACAGCCGCCCGGTGAACTCCGGGAAGTTGTTCGTCGCGTGCAGGCGCTCGATCGCACCTTCCCAGTCGTCGCGCCACACCAGGTCGTTCCACTCGGGGATCAGGTTGCCCAGCGGGCACCCCTGGTGGCAGAACGGGATGCCGCAGTCCATGCAGCGCCCGGCCTGCGGCGTGATGATCGGGAGCAGCGCGCGGCCGATCCCGTCGGGGTAGACCTCGTCCCAGTCCTTGACCCGCTCGTCCACCGGACGTCGGGTGGCGACCTCGCGGCCGTTCTTCAAGAATCCCTTGGGGTCAGCCATGGAGTGCCTCCATCATCGCGTGAGCGGTCTCGTTCTCGTCCAGGCCGTCGGCCTCGGCCTTCGCCTTGGCCTCCAGGACGATGCGGTAGTCACGCGGCATCACCTCGGTGAAGCGCGTCAGGGACGTCGTCCAGTCGGCCAGCAGCTCCTCGGCGACCGCCGATCCGGTCTCCTCGAGGTGCTCGCGCACCATCTTCTCGAGCTCCTCGGCCGCCTCACCCTCGACCGGGCCGAGCTCGACGAGCTCCTTGTTGACCCGGAGCTCCTTGAGGTCCAGCACCCACGCCACGCCACCCGACATGCCGGCCGCGAAGTTGCGCCCGGTCTTGCCGAGGACGACGACGCGGCCACCGGTCATGTACTCGCAGCCGTGGTCACCCACGCCCTCGGTGACCACCCACGCACCGGAGTTGCGGACCGCGAAGCGCTCCCCCACCCCGCCTCGCAGGAAGATCTGGCCGGACGTCGCGCCGTAGGCGATCGTGTTGCCGGCGATGATCTGCTCGTTGCTCTTGAACGTCGCCGCTCGATCGGGCCGCACGACGATCCGTCCGCCGGAGAGGCCCTTGCCGACGTAGTCGTTGGCGTCGCCCTCGAGGCGCAGGGTGATCCCGCGGGGCAGGAACGCCCCGAAGGACTGCCCGGCCGACCCGGTGAGGGTCAGGTCGATGGTGCCGTCGGGCAGGCCCTCGCCGCCGTACTTCTTGGTGACCTCGTGGCCGAGGATCGTGCCGACGGTGCGGTTGACGTTGCGCACGCTCACCTGGGCACGCACCGGCTCACCGTTCTCGAGCGCAGCCTTGGCCAGCGGCACCAGCTCGGTGACGTCCAGCGACTTCTCGAGACCGTGGTCCTGGGTGGTCACGCAGCGCAGGGCCTGGTCGGGGAACTGCGAGCGGTCCACCTGGTGCAGGATCGGGCTGAGGTCCAGCCCTGCTGCCTTCCAGTGGTCGACCGCGCTCGCGGTGTCGAGGGTGCCGACGTCGCCGACGGCCTCCTCGATCGAGCGGTAGCCGAGCTCGGCGAGGATCTCGCGGACCTCCTGGGCGATGTACTCGAAGAACGTCACGACGTACTCCGCCTTGCCGCTGTAGCGCTCGCGCAGGACGGGGTTCTGCGTCGCCACGCCCACCGGGCAGGTGTCGAGGTGACAGACGCGCATCAGGATGCAGCCCGAGACCACCAGCGGGGCGGTCGCAAAGCCGTACTCCTCGGCGCCCAGCAGGGCGGCGATGACGACGTCACGTCCGGTCTTGAGCTGGCCGTCGGCCTGGACGACGATGCGGTCGCGCAGGCCGTTGAGGAGCAGCGTCTGCTGGGTCTCGGCGAGGCCGAGCTCCCAGGGACCGCCCGCGTGCTTGAGCGAGGTGAGCGGCGAGGCGCCCGTGCCACCGTCGTGGCCGGAGATGAGCACCACGTCGGCGTGCGCCTTGGAGACACCCGTCGCGACCGTGCCGACCCCGACCTCGGAGACCAGCTTGACGTGGACCCGAGCCGCCGGGTTGGCGTTCTTCAGGTCGTGGATCAGCTGGGCGAGATCCTCGATCGAGTAGATGTCGTGGTGCGGCGGCGGGCTGATGAGGCCGACGCCCGGGGTGGAGTGCCGGGTCTTGGCGACCCACGGGTAGACCTTGTTGCCCGGCAGCTGACCGCCCTCACCGGGCTTGGCGCCCTGGGCCATCTTGATCTGGATGTCGTCGGCGTTCGTGAGGTACTCCGACGTCACCCCGAAGCGGCCCGAGGCGACCTGCTTGATCGAGCTGCGGCGCTCGGGGTCGTAGAGACGGTCGGGGTCCTCGCCACCCTCACCGGTGTTGGACTTGCCGCCGAGGCGGTTCATCGCGATGGCGAGGGTCTCGTGGGCTTCCTTCGAGATCGACCCGTAGGACATCGCACCGGTGGAGAAGCGCTTGACGATCTCCGTGATCGGCTCGACCTCCTCGATCGGGATCGGCGTCCGGCCGGTGGCCTCGGCGTCCTTGAAGCGGAAGAGACCGCGCAGCGTCATCAGCGCAGACGACTGCTCGTCGACCGCGGAGGTGTACTGCTTGAAGATGTCGTAGCGCTGCGAGCGCGTGGAGTGCTGCAGCTTGAAGACGGTCTCGGGGTTGAACAGGTGCGGCTCGCCGTCGCGACGCCACTGGTACTCGCCACCGACCGCGAGCTCGCGGTGAGCCGGCAGCACGCCGCCGCGGGGGTAGGCCGTGGCGTGACGCCGCGCGACCTCCTCGGCGATGGTGTCGAGGTCGATGCCACCGAGCTTGGACGTCGTGCCGGTGAAGTAGGCGTCGACGACCTCCTGCGAGAGCCCGACGGCCTCGAAGATCTGGGCGCCGGTGTAGGAGGCGACCGTGGAGACGCCCATCTTCGACATCACCTTGAGCACGCCCTTGCCGAGGCCCTTGATCAGGTTGGCGACCGCCACCTCGGGCTCGGCCTTGACGTAGTAGTCCTCGCGAGCGAGGTCCTCGACGGACTCCATCGCCAGGTAGGGGTTGACCGCCGCGGCGCCGAAGCCCACGAGCAGGGCCACGTGGTGGACCTCGCGGACGTCGCCGGCCTCGACGAGCAGCCCGACCTGGGTGCGGGTCTTCTCGCGCACCAGGAAGTGGTGCACGGCTGCGGTCATGAGCAGCGACGGGATCGGCGCCAGGTCGGCGTCGGCGTGCCGGTCGGAGAGCACGATGATGCGTGCGCCCTCAGCGATCGCCACGCTCACCTCGGCACAGATCTCCTCGAGGCGTGCCGCCAGCGCGGCTCCGCCACCGTGGACGTCGTACAGCCCGCGCGAGACGTGGGTGATGAAGCCCGGCATGTCGCCGTCACGGTTGATGTGACGGATCTTGGCCAGGTCGTCGTTGGAGATCACCGGGAACGGCAGCACCACCTGACGGCACGAGGCCGGGGTGGGCTCGAGGAGGTTGGACTCCGGACCGATCGTGCCGTTGAGCGAGGTGACGAGCTCTTCGCGGATCGCGTCGAGCGGCGGGTTGGTCACCTGGGCGAACAGCTGGGTGAAGTAGTCGAACAGCAGCCGCGGCTTGTCGCTGAGCGCTGCGATCGGCGTGTCGGTGCCCATCGAGCCCAACGCCTCACCACCGGTGTTGGCCATCGGGGTGAGCAGGATGCGCAGCTCCTCCTCGGTGTAGCCGAAGATCTGCTGGCGTCGCGTGACCGAGGCGTGGGTGTGCACGACGTGCTCGCGCTCGGTGAGGTCGTCGAGGTGGATGAGACCGGCGTGCAACCACTCCCCGTAGGGGTGCTCGTCGGCGAGCTCGGCCTTGACCTCCTCGTCCTCGACGATGCGGTGCTCGTCAGTGTCGACCAGGAACATCCGGCCCGGCTGGAGCCGGCCCTTGCGGACGATGGTCGCGGGGTCGAGGTCGAGGACGCCGACCTCGGAGGCCAGCACGACCAGGCCGTCGTCGGTGACCCAGTAGCGCGAGGGGCGCAGGCCGTTGCGGTCGAGGACCGCGCCGATCTGCGAGCCGTCGGTGAAGACCACGCACGCGGGCCCGTCCCACGGCTCCATCATCGCGGAGTGGAAGGAGTAGAAGTCGCGGCGCTGCTGATCCATCTCGGTGTGGTTCTCCCACGCCTCGGGGATCATCATCAGCACCGAGTGAGGCAGGCTGCGCCCGCCCATGTGGAGCAGCTCGAGCACCTCGTCGAAGGAGGCGGAGTCCGAGGCACCCTCGGTGCAGATCGGGTAGAGCCGCTCCAGGTCGCCGGGGATCAGGTCGGAGTCGAGCAGCGCCTCGCGCGCCCGCATCCAGTTGCGGTTGCCCTTGACGGTGTTGATCTCACCGTTGTGGGCGATGAACCGGAACGGGTGCGACAGCGGCCAGCTCGGGAAGGTGTTGGTGGAGAAGCGCGAGTGCACGACCGCCATCGCGGAGGCGATGCGCTCGTCGACCAGGTCGGGGAAGAACTTGTCGAGCTGGTCGGTCGTCAGCATGCCCTTGTAGGCCAGCGTGCGCGACGAGAGCGACGGGAAGTACACGTCGGTCTCGCGCTCGGCGCGCTTGCGCAGGCAGAACGCGAGGCGCTCCAGGGCCATGCCGGTCAGGCGTTGGCCGTTGGCCGAGACGAAGAGCTGGCTGAATACCGGCATCACGGCGCGCGCAGCGGTCCCGAGGATCTCGGGGTCGGTGGGCACCTCTCGCCAGCCGAGGACCTTGAGCCCCTCGTCGGTGGCGATCTGCTCGATCGCCGTGCGGGTGGCGCTGACGTGCTCGGCATCGCCGGGCAGGAAGGCGGTGCCGACGGCGTACGACGCCGCGGGCGGCAGGTCGAAGCCGGCGGCGGTGGCCGCGTCGCGCAGGAACGCGTCGGGCACCTGCATCAGGATGCCGGCACCGTCACCGGAGTTGGGCTCGGCGCCGGCGGCGCCGCGGTGGTCGAGGTTGCGCAGGGCCGTCAGGGCCTTGGCCACGATGTCGTGGGACGCCTCCCCTGTCAGCGTGGCGACGAACGCGACGCCACAGGCATCGTGCTCGTTGGCCGGGTCGTAGAGGCCTTGAACTGGCGGGAACGCGTGCGGATAAGGCACTGGTGTTCTCCCGTCGGCGTCGGTTGCTGCCGGGCTTGACCCGAATCGGGTGGACCGGTGGCAACGGTGGGTCGCAGGGGACAACGTTGGCCCACGCGGCGGAGCCTTCAGATTACCACCGGGTGAACGCACCGAACGGAAGGGAAGCCGGCGGTGGACATCCGCGCCGGGTCACCAGGCCTCATGCGCCTCGCTCAGGTGCGCTCGGGGTCCGGCTCGGGGCCGTCCCCCGCGCCGGAGAGGTCCGTCGCGTCGGCCTCGGCCTCCGCCCCGGCCTCGGTCCCGCGCTGCACGGTGGGCTCGTCGGCGGACCCGCCGACCAGCTCGTCGACCGGCTCCCGACCCGGGAGGTAGGCCGAGTCCTCGCGACCGGGGTGCCGGCGCGAGCTCCACACGAAGTACGCCGCCGCGGCCACGAACAGCACGATCGAGGTCCACACGTTGAACCGCAGCCCGCCGACGTCGCTGAGCTCGACGGTGTCGATGCGCAGGTCCTCGATCCAGCCGCGACCCAGGGTGTAGCCCATGACGTAGAGCGCCATGACCCGGCCGAAGCCGAGCTTGAAGCGACGGTCGGCCCAGATGAGCAGCCCGAAGATGCCGAGGTTCCACAGGAACTCGTAGAGGTAGGTCGGGTGGAACGTCGTGCCCTCTGGGAAGGTCTGCCCGCCCGGGTAGTTGATCGGGTCGATCTCCAGGCCCCACGGCAGGTCGGTCGGGCGCCCGTAGAGCTCCTGGTTGAACCAGTTGCCCCAGCGACCGATCGCCTGCGCGACGATCACCCCGGGCGCGAGCGCGTCGAGCATCGGCAGCAGCCGGATGCCCTTGCGTCGTGCCCCGATGTAGATGCCGAGCGCTCCGAGGGCCACGGCACCCCAGATGCCCAGGCCGCCGTTCCAGATGTAGAGGGCCTCGACGGGGTTCTTGCCCTCGCCGAAGTAGAGCCCCGAGTCGGTCGCGACGTGGTAGAGCCGGGCACCGACGAGGCCGAAGGGGATCGCCCAGATCGCGATGTCCTGCACGTCGCCGACCTTGCCGCCGCGCGCGGCCCAGCGTCGCTCACCGATCCAGATCGCCACGACGATGCCGAGGATGATCGAGAGGGCGTAGCCCCGCACGGGGACCTCACCGAGGTACCAGACCCCGGTGGAGGGGCTCGGGATCGACCAGGTGGTCAGCAGTGGGGGCAGCGTCACGTCAGGAGTCCTCGAGCAGGAATTGGATGTCGGCGGCGTACTGGGCGGGCGTGGTGTCCTGACCCCAGTAGACCGGAGCCTCGTCGGCCACGTCGACTCCCATGATCTGGGTCGTGTGGCCGCCGGGGTCGTCGCGGTCGATCCCGACCGCGAGCGATCGTCCCACCTCGACGACGGT
>NZ_JAXMNS010000080.1:0-11104 GCF_034670285.1 Nocardioides sp.
AAAGCCCCCTGGCTTGCGGAAACGCGGACCAGGGGGCTTCTTCGTTCGTCGACGCACGGAGGGCCGTGCGTCACCCGCACATCAGGATCCGGACGCCGGACGGTGTTCCTCGATGAAGGCGAGCACCGCCGGCCGGTCGACTCGGAAGACTCCGCCTGTCCCACCGCAGGAGCCGTTGAGACCGAAGGACGTCACGCCGGCGACGACCAGCCCGTCACCGATGAAGTTGGGCCCCCCGGAGTCGCCGAAGCACGTGCCCCCTGTGTGAGCGTTGTTCGACAAGACCATCGACCGTTGGTCAATGACCGTGGCTGCCCCCACCTACCGCGTCTGCAGCTCGAACGGCATCGTCATGTTGCGGTCACTCGCGCGCGGAGGCACGGCGTACTCCATCGAGCCATCGAGATCGAGTCGTACGACGGCCCACTCGTCGGCCTGGAACGTCACCACGAGCACGTGCTCGGCGTCTTCCCACACCTCGTCGAAGTACGTCGCCGAGTCACCGCGACGCGAGGGAATGTAGGAGTGGACGACCTCGCCGTCACGGGTCTTCAAGAGGTCGAGACGGGTCGGGCCGAAGCCGTCGCCGTAGGCCGGCAGCCCGAGCACGTGCTTGTTGTCGGTGGAGATGTCGGAGAAACGGTTGTCGCAGGTGCGCCAGCGTGGTCGCCAGCGGCTCAGCATCACGTTGCACGTGCCGGTGTCACTGACGCTGGTGATGCCGCCCAGGAACCGCCCGCGTCCCGTCGAGACGATGCGCATCCTCGGCACTCGGTCGACGATCCCGTGCGACGAGGTGTAGTAGCCCCGAGGTCCGTTGACGTAGATCGAGCAACCGCTGACCGAGGTCTGCTCGGAGCAGTCCTCGCCGGCGACCGCGACTGCCTGACCCTTCCCTTTGATGGGCACCGGGTTGAACCGGAGGACCCGGTCGCCCTCCTGGTCGATAGACCACACCCTGCCGCGCTTGCCGGAGAAAGCCACCGCCTCTCCCCTTGCCGAGACCCCGATCCCGAACCCGGTCTTCCAGGTACGGCGTCCGGGCGACCCGTCCGCGCCCACCCAGCGGGTGCGTGGGGGTCGGCGGCTCGCGGTCTGGATGACGTAGCCCGACCCCATCGGGGCGAGCTCGCGGGTGTTCTTCGGTACGGGGGTGAGCGTGCCCGTGGCGCCGTGCACCACCGCCCCTCCGTCGGTGCGCTCCAGCCAGGCAAGCCCCGGAGGCGCACCGGTCGGGAGGTCGGACACGTCGAACCGCGTGGACGAACCGCGCGGCGAGTCGGAGCTCGTGCTGACCTCCGAGGTGCCGGCCGAGGTGGCGGGCAGGGCGAGGACCACCGACGCTGCGGTGGCGAGCGCGCACAGGCGCGCAGTGCGGGTGAGAGTGGCCATGTGGGTACGACGCTGGATTCCTCGAAAAGGTTGTGGGGTTACTTCACGACTCCCGCGAGCCCATGAGCAGGTTGCCCGTGTCGTCGCCCTTGGCTCCCAGGACGAGGCTGTGCGCGTCCGCGTCCGCGGCCTCGGCCTCGGCCTCGGCCCGGAGCACCTGCCTCGGTGTGCCACGAGGCAGGTCTGAGGTGACGACCAGATCGGGTCAGGACTCCTCGACTTTCGCAACTGCGTCCTCGATGGCCTCGCGCCCGTGCCGTCCGGCCTAAACCCAGCGGCCAGCAAGGTCGAAAGGCCCGGGTCTCGGGGGACCTCGGTCGCGGTCGAAGCCGCTGCTCGAGCGCGAGTCGGGGGTCCTAGACTCGCCGCATGCACCGCCTCGTCGCCTTCGTCTCCCTGGTGACGCACATGGTGTTCGTCGCGTTCGCGATCCTCGGCGGATTTCTCGCCTGGCTCGCGCCCTGGATCCTGATCCCCCACGTCGCTTCCACGCTGTGGAGCGCGCGGATGGCGATCTGGCGTCCGGTCTGCCCGCTCTCGCGTGCCGAGAACTGGGGTCGGGCCGGGTCGGGCCGACCGCCCCTCCACGACCGCGGCTTCCTGGTCCACTACTTCGAGGACCGGCTCTACCCGGCGTCGTCCGCCCGACGCGTCGGCGTCGTGGTCTGCAGCCTGGTGCTCGGTTCGTGGTTGGGCCTCGCCGTTCGCTGACGGCCGGCACCTGCTCGCTGGGTCTCAGCCCTCCGAGGTGCTGACCTCGAACACCCGGTCGAGCGCCGTCAACGACAGCAGTCGGAGCACCGGCGCGCTGGGGTCCTCGAGCCGGAAGGCGCCCCTGAACACTCGTGCCTGTCGCTGACCTCCGAGCAGGACGCCCAGGGCGGTGGAGTCGATGAAGGTCACCTCGGCGAGGTTGACGTCCATGTCGATCGGACCCTCCACCATCAGGTCCCGAAACGTGGTGCGGAGCGGTATCGCCACGGCGAGGTCGAACTCGCCGCGAACGATGACCCGGGCATGTCCTGGCGTCACGGAGACCGTGTGCGACCCGGCGGCCCCCTCTTGAGGTCCACCATCACCCGACGTCCGGTTCATCGCGTCCTCCCTTGTCAGAGCTCAAATCCGCACCATCCTTCCAAAGCCAGAGCCTGCTGAGCACCTGTTCGGCGAAGAATCACCCCCACGGGCGATGTCGTCCGAGCTGCCACCCCTGCGTCCGCTGACTTTGATCCTGTCGTTGTGACTCAAGATGTGGGGGTTACATCGGTGTAGTTCACCAGATATGGTGCTCCTGCAGCTGGTTCGTGCCTCTCATCCAGAGGGGTCGAGGCAAGAGGGAACCCGGTGAGATTCCGGGACTGCCCCGCAGCGGTGAGTGGGAACGAACGCCGTCACACAAGCACTGGGTCGCACGTGGACCCGGGAAGCGACGGCCAGTAGGGGTCGAGGACGGAGAGATCCGGTCGCGACGCGCCCATGAGTCCGAAGACCTGCCAGCGCACCACGCCCGTCGGGCGTGGTGGTCCGAGGCCTCGTGGGACGGCCGACGGCTCGTACGACGCTGCCCTGAGCCAGGTCCGACTGGCTCGCCGAGCCACGCCGTACGGACCTCTGCTCCTCCCGCGCACCCCGGACTCATCGAGACCGATCTCGCGAGGAGAGAGACATGACGGTCCTTGAAGTCCCCCAGCGCACCACGATGCAGGTGCGCAAGCGCAACGGCGACACCGAGCCGGTCGACGTCAACAAGATCGTGCGAGCCGTCGACCGGGTCAGCGCCGACCTGGCCGACGTCGACCCGATGCGGGTCGCGACCCGCACCATCAGCGGCCTGTACGACGGCGCCACCACCGCCGAGCTCGACCGACTGTCGATCCAGACATCGGCGGAGCTGATCGGCGAGGAGCCGCAGTACAGCCGGCTCGCGGCCAGACTGCTCGCCGGCTACGTCGAGAAGGAGGTCCGAAACCAGGGCGTGGCGTCGTTCAGCCAGTCGGTCGCCCTCGGCCACGCCGAGGGGTTGATCGGCGACGAGACCGCGCGTTTCGTGAAGGACAACGCCCGCAAGCTCGACTTCGCCATCGATGCCGACGCCGATCACCGCTTCGAGTACTTCGGCCTGCGCACGGTCTACGACCGGTACCTGCTGCGTCATCCGTCCAGCCGCTTGGTGGTCGAGACCCCGCAGTACTTCCTGCTCCGGGTGGCCTGCGGCCTGGCCCAGCAGCCGGCCGAAGCCATCGAGTTCTACCGACTCATGTCGTCACTGGCCTACCTCCCGAGCAGCCCCACCCTCTTCAACTCCGGCACCCGCCACACGCAGATGTCGTCGTGCTACCTCGTCGACTCCCCCGTCGACGACCTCGACTCGATCTACTCGCGCTACCAGCAGGTCGCCAAGCTCTCGAAGTTCGCCGGCGGCATCGGCATCGCCTTCTCCCGGGTGCGCTCGCGCGGGGCCCTGATCCGAGGCACCAACGGGCAGTCCAACGGCATCGTCCCGTTCCTGCGCACCCTCGACGCCTCCGTGGCGGCGGTCAACCAGGGCGGACGGCGCAAGGGCGCAGCCTGCGTCTACCTCGAGCCCTGGCACCCCGACGTCGAGGAGTTCCTCGAGCTGCGCGACAACACCGGTGAGGACGCACGGCGAACGCACAACCTCAACCTCGCCCACTGGGTGCCGGACGAGTTCATGCGTCGGGTCGAGGCAGACGAGGTCTGGTCGCTCATCGACCCCGACCAGGCACCTGAGCTGCCCGACCTGTGGGGCGCCTCGTTCGACGAGGCCTACCGTCGCGCCGAGGAGGAGGGTCGTTACGTGCGTCAGGTCAGGGCCCGCGACCTCTACGGGAAGATGATGCGGACGCTGGCGCAGACGGGCAACGGCTGGATGACGTTCAAGGACGCCGCCAACCGCACCTGCAACCAGACCCGCGACACCCCGGGCGGTCCGGTGGTGCACCTGTCGAACCTCTGCACCGAGATCATCGAGGTCTCCTCCGACACCGAGACGGCGGTGTGCAACCTCGGCTCGGTCAACCTCGCCCGCCACCTCACCACCGACGACGCCGGCACCCCCGCGCTCGACTGGGAGCAGCTGCGTGCCACCGTGCGCACCGCCGTCCCCCTGCTCGACCGGGTCGTCGACGTCAACTACTACCCCAGCGCGGAGGCTGCGGCCTCCAACCCGCGGTGGCGCCCGATCGGCCTCGGGCTGATGGGTCTTCAGGACGTGTTCTTCGCCCTCGGGCTCCCCTTCGACTCCGAGGCGGCGCGTGAGCTCTCCACCCGGATCTCCGAGGAGATCTACCTGACGGCGCTGGAGGTCTCGTGCGGACTCGCCGAGCAGCACGGTGCCCACCCGTCGTACGACGAGACGCGGGCGGCCGCCGGAGTCCTGCAGCAGGACCTGTGGAACGTGTCCGGCACCCAGACCGCGCGCTGGGCCGACCTGCGCACACGGATCGCCGAGCACGGACTGCGCAACTCGTTGCTGATCGCCATCGCCCCGACTGCCACGATCGCCAGCATCGCGGGCAGCTATGAGTGCATCGAGCCGCAGGTCTCCAACCTGTTCAAGCGCGAGACCTTGTCGGGAGAGTTCCTCCAGGTCAATGCCGCCCTGACCCGCGAGCTCAAGGCCCGAGGACTCTGGACACCGGAGATCCGAGAGGCGATCAAGCGCGCCGAGGGCTCCGTGCAGGGCATCACGGCCCTGCCCGACGACGTACGCCTGCTGTTTCGCACCGCCTGGGAGCTGCCGCAGCGTGCGCTGATCGACATGGCCGCGGAGCGGTCGGCGTACATCGACCAGAGCCAGTCGCTGAACCTGTTCATCGCCGGCCCGTCGATCGGCAAGCTGTCGTCGATGTACCTGCACGCCTGGAAGGCGGGGCTCAAGACGACCTACTACCTGCGCTCCCGGCCGGCGACCCGGATCGCCCAGACGACGACCTCGATCGAGCGCATCGTCGACGGACCCACCGTGACCACCCCGACCACCCCGACCACCCCGACGATCGCGAGCGACGACGAGGCCCTGGCCTGCTCGCTCGAGAACCCCGAGAGCTGCGAGGCCTGCCAGTGACCACCACGACCGACCGGATGCTGCTCGACCCAGGGATGAACCTGACCCTGCGACCGATGCGCTATCCGCACTTCTACGACCGCTACCGCGATGCCATCAAGAACACGTGGACCGTCGAGGAGGTCGACCTGCACTCCGACCTCAAGGACCTCCAGCGCCTCAGCGAGGCCGAGCGTCACCTGGTCTCACGACTCGTCGCGTTCTTCGCCACCGGCGACACGATCGTGGCCAACAACCTGGTGCTCAACCTCTACCAGCACATCAACTCCCCCGAGGGCCGGCTCTACCTGAGCCGCCAGCTCTTCGAGGAGGCGGTGCACGTGCAGTTCTACCTGACGCTGCTCGACACCTACGTCACCGACGAGGACGAACGTCACGAGGCGTTCGCGGCCGTCGACAACATCCCCTCCATCAAGGCCAAGGCCGACTTCTGCTTCCGCTGGATCGACTCGGTCTTCGACCTCGACGAGCTGCAGACCAAGGAGCACCGACGGAAGTTCCTGCTCAACCTGATCTGCTTCGCCGCGGTGATCGAGGGGCTCTTCTTCTACGGCGCCTTCGCCTACGTCTACTTCCTGCGCTCGCGCGGGCTCCTCAATGGTCTCGCCTCCGGCACCAACTGGGTCTTCCGCGACGAGTCGATGCACATGGCCTTCGCCTTCGACGTCGTCGACACGGTGCGCGCGGAGGAGCCCGACCTGTTCGACGACGAGCTGGCCATCGAGGTGCGCCAGATGCTCATCGATGGGGTCGATGCCGAGGCGCAGTTCGCCGAGGA
Organism: Nocardioides sp.; assembly: GCF_034670285.1. Classification (GTDB taxonomy): domain Bacteria; phylum Actinomycetota; class Actinomycetes; order Propionibacteriales; family Nocardioidaceae; genus Nocardioides. The sequence continues at coordinate 6,258 of NZ_JAXMNS010000080.1, forward strand.
CCTCCTCGGAGGAGGCGTCGCCGGCCTGTCAACCGCCGACATGCGCTCCTACCTCGAGTACGTGGCCGACCGGCGCATGGAACGCCTGGACCTGCCGATCATCTACGGCTCCAAGAACCCGCTGGCCTTCATGGAGCTGCAGGACGTGCAGGAGCTGTCGAACTTCTTCGAGCGCAAGGTCTCGGCCTACCAGGTGGGCGTGAGCGGCGCCGTCGGGTTCGACGAGGACTTCTGAGCGACCCCCGGTGCCGGAACCGGGCACTGCCCGGTTTCGGCACCAGGTGGTCTGGTCGAGGTCGTGATCGGGTGGGACGATGAAGAAGTTGTGAGAGTTGTCCACAATGCGACTAATTGCCAGACGCGCCCTCGGCGGCCAGGTAGAGTTCTACTCGTCAAGCCGTTGGAGACCCGAGACTCCGACGGCTTGACCCTTTTTTGCTCGAGCTCCCCCACCGGTCGCACTCACAGCGGCGTCAGCAGGGCCGCCGGCAGCCACTCCTCGACCAGGAGCCACGCGTCAGGCCGCGCCCGCGCGGCGTACACCACGCGGCCCTCCCAGGCCGAGGCCACCTGACGCCACTCGACGAGCAGCCCGGGACGCTTCACCCCGTGACCGTCGACGGCGTCGGAGACCCAGCAGTGCCGAGCCGGGCACACCTCACCGACCTCAGGACCCGCCTCGGGCCGCCGCACGTCGGGCTCGACGCCGACCCGTACGCGCTCGGACAGCGGGACCCCGCTGCCCTGTCTGCCCCAGCCGCCCGCCATGGCCTCATCGTCTCACAGCGATCGAACACGTGTTCGACCGGCGGTGGAGACGACTCAGTCGTCGTCGTTGGCGAAGTCCTCGTTGTGCGTGCCGGGACGCGGCGCCCACGGCAGCTCGCGCGCGGACCGGACGACGATCAGCCGGTCGCCACGCGCGAGACGGGTGACGACCGGGTCGAAGTAGTTGTAGACCTTCTCGTCGCGCACCACCGAGATCACCTGGTCAGGCAGGCTCTGTGGCTGCATGCCGACCTCGCTCACCAGCAGGTCCCGCTCGGCGACCTCGAGTCCCTGGCCATAGCTGAGCAGGTCCTCCATGACCGAACCCAGGGTCGGTGAGAGCGAGGTCAGACCAAGGAGGCGTCCGACCGCGTCGGAGGAGGTGATCACCGAGTCGGCGCCCGACTGCTTCATCAGCGTGGCGTTCTCCTGCTCGCGCACCGCAGCGATGATCCAGGCCTTCGGGTTGGCCTGCCGGGCGGTGAGCGTGGAGAGCACGTTGGAGTCGTCGCGGTTGGTCGTGATGATGACCTGGTCAGCCTCGCGCACGCCGGCCCGCAGGAGCACCTCCTTGCGCGTCGCATCCCCCGTCACGACCGCCAGGCCGTCCTCGTGGGCATCGGCGAGCGCAGTCGTGCCGGTGTCGACGATGACGATGCTCTCCTTCTGCAGACCATTGCTGAGCAAGGTCTTGACCGCAGAGCGTCCCTTGGTGCCGTAGCCGACCACGATGACGTGGTGTCCCATCTTTCTCCTCCATCGAGCGATCCGGATCGCGTCGCGGCCCTGGCTGGCCAGGACCTCCAGGGTCGTGCCGATCAGCAGCACCAGGAACGCGATGCGCGCCGGGGTCACGACGAAGGCGTTGATCATGCGCGCCTGGTCGGTCATCGGCGCGATGTCGCCGTAGCCAGTCGTGCTGAGCGTGACGGTCGTGTAGTAGATGGCATCGGTGAACGACACCGTGCCGTCGGCGGTGTCGTTGTAGCCGTGGCGATCGAAGTAGACCAGCAGCACCGTGCCGACCAGGATCAGCATCGCCGCGAGCAGTCGCTTTCCCAGGGCCGCCCACGGTGAGCTGTCTCCCTCAGGAAGGGAGACCTTGTAGGACGACTTCCTCCCGGGGGTCTCGCGCAGGTCTTCGGACACGGGGGCGAATCTAGTCGACGCGGGGGTCGTGGACCGAGGCGCCGCGCTCCTTGGCGAGGACGCTTCGCGCGCTGCGCAGCCTCGACATCAGCTCGAGACGCGCTCGGGTGGTGCTCAGCTGAGGGAAGACGGTGTCGAAGGCCGCGTTGACGGCTGCGCCGATGAGCACCGCGAGCGCCACCACGTAGAGCCAGAGCAGGATGGCGATCGGGGCCGCCAACGGGCCGTAGATCGACCTCGAGTCGGCCGCCGTCACGGTGAGCACCCACCGCAGCAGGTAGGAACCGAGGATCCAGGCGACGAGGGAGAAGGTCGCGCCCGGCAGGTTGAAGCTCCAGTTGGTGCGCACCGGCACCGACACGTGGTAGAGCGTGGCCAGGAAGCAGATGCACAGCACGACCACCACGGGCCAGTAGAAGCTGCCGAGGAACATCAGCTCGGGCGGCAGCACCTCCCCCACGAAGCTCGGGCCTGCGACCAGCAGCGGGAGCGAGACCGCGCCGGTGACCACGGCCAGGACGTAGAGCCCGAACGACAGCGCCCGGGTGCGGATGATCCCGCGGTGGCCCCCGAGTCCGTGCATGATCGTGATGGTGTCGACGAAGACGTTGAGCGCCCGCGAGCCCGACCACAACGACAGGATGAAGCCCAGCGAGATGACGTCGAGGCGCCCCACGTCGAGCACGTCGTCCATGGTCGGCACGATCACGTCGTCGACCGCGCCCTCGGTGAGGAAGGTCGAGGAGAGGTCGATGATCGCCTGGCGGATGCTCTCGACCTGCGCGGGGCTGAACCGCTCGGAGACGTAGCCGATCCCGCCGGCCAGCGCGAAGATCAGCGGCGGCACCGACAGGACGGCGAAGAACGCCCCCTCGGCCGCCAGTCCGGTGACCCGGTAGCGCAAGCAGGAGCCGACGGTGGTCACGATCAGGCGCCACAGCGTGTGCGCCGAGCGTCGACCGCGCGCCACGACCCGATCCCGCAGACCGGGGACGGCGGCCCCCGTCGTCTCCGTGGGCTCCGCGGTCATGACGCTCACGGTATCGACGCAAGGCCCTCGATCCGGGACCTCCCGCCGTGAGGCGGGCCACGCCGGCCGCACAGGGCCGGCGTGCCGCGGGTCAGGCCAGGTCGAGACCGGGGTAGAGCGGGTGCTTGTCGAGCATCTCGGCGGAGGCCGACTTCACCGAGTCGGCCACGCCGTCGGCGAGCGTGTAGGAGGCCTTCGACGGCCCGCCGGCCTTGGTCGTGCCGGCCTCGGTGTCCTTGAGCACCCGAACGATGAGGTCGGCGACGTTGTCGAACTCGTCGTGGCCGAACCCACGGGTGGTGAGAGCAGGCGTGCCGAGACGGATGCCGGAGGTGTACCAGGCGCCGTTGGCGTCGCCGGGCACGGAGTTGCGGTTGGTCACGATGCCCGCGTCGAGCAGCGCCGACTCGGCCTGACGACCGGTGAGTCCGAACGACGACACGTCGAGCAGCACCAGGTGGTTGTCGGTGCCGCCGGTGACGAGGTCTGCCCCACGGGTCAGGAAGCCCTCGGCAAGCGACTTGGCGTTGTCGGCGACCTGCTGGGCATAGGTCTTGAACGACTCCTGGCGGGCCTCGGCGAAGGCGACGGCCTTGGCAGCCATGACGTGCGAGAGCGGACCACCGAGGACCATCGGGCACCCGCGGTCGACGCTGGGGGCGTACTCCTCGGTGGCGAGCACGATGCCGCCGCGCGGTCCGCGCAGCGACTTGTGCGTGGTCGAGGTGACGATGTGGGCGTGCGGCACGGGGTCCTCGTCGCCGGTGAAGACCTTGCCGGCGACCAGACCTGCGAAGTGGGCCATGTCGACCATCAACGTGGCGCCGACCTCGTCGGCGATCTCGCGCATCTTGGCGAAGTTCACCCGGCGCGGGTAGGCGGAGTAGCCGGCCACGAGCACGAGCGGCTTGAACTCGCGCGCCTTGGCGGCGACCTTGTCGTAGTCGAGCAGCCCGGTCACCGGGTCGGTGCCGTACTGCTGCTGGTGGAACATCTTGCCGCTGATGTTGGGACGGAAGCCGTGGGTGAGGTGACCGCCGGCGTCCAGGCTCATGCCGAGCAGGCGCTGGTTGCCGAGCTCCTTGCGCAGCCGCTCCCAGTCGTCGTCGGTGAGCTCGTTGACGTTCTTGGAGCCGGCCTTCTCGAGCCAGGGCGACTCGACGCGGTGGGCGAGGATCGACCAGAACGCCACCAGGTTGGCGTCGATGCCGGAGTGGGGCTGCACGTAGGCGTACTCCGCCCCGAAGAGCTCGCGGGCGTGCTCGGCGGCCAGGCTCTCGACGGTGTCGACGTTCTGGCAACCGGCGTAGAAGCGGTGGCCGACCGTGCCCTCGGCGTACTTGTCGCTGAACCACGTGCCCATCGTCAGCAGCACCGCGGGCGAGGCGTAGTTCTCGCTGGCGATCAGCTTGAGCGAGCTGCGCTGGTCGGCAAGCTCAGCCCTGGTCGCCTCAGCGATCCGCGGCTCCACCGAGGCGATGACCTCGAGGGCTTGTGAGTAGGCACTGCTGGTGAGGGAGTTCAGGTCTGCCATGTCGTCAGCCTATCGGCGCACACCCCCTACTCGGGATTCCACCTACTCGCCTTCACCCCTTCGAGCGACGTGACGTGCGCCACTCCGCCCCGCCTGAGAGCCTGCAACCGTCCCACATCGTGAACCTTGCGTCTCACATCACGAGATCAGCCGTTGTGAGGGCCGCGTCCGACACGTGAGACTCCGGTCCATGGTCACTGCTGAAACGTCCGCCTTCCTCGTGGTACGTCGCCACGTGGACTTCGGGCGTACCCAGAGCAGCATGTGTAGGCCCTGCTGGTGGGAGCCGAGGCCGGGGACGATGAGGCAGCAGTTCTTGCCAACGAACCCGACGCCCGCACGCTCGGCCCACGCGCGTTCGAGCAC
>NZ_JAXMNS010000081.1:0-11076 GCF_034670285.1 Nocardioides sp.
CACGCTGGGCTATTCGCCCGATGCCCTGAAAGCGGCCGATGACACGGTCTTTCTGAAATATATTCTGCGGCGGGTTCCGCTGTTCGTCAAGCAGATCAAGTCGCAGCGCAACATGCAGCTGATCCAGCCGCGGGTCAAGGAGCTGCAGAAGAAGTACGGCCACGATCGCCAGAAGCTCGGCGAAGAGACGATGAAGCTCTACAAGGACGCCGGCACCAACCCGTTCGCGTCCTGCCTGCCGCTGCTGCTGCAGATGCCGATCTTCTTCGCGCTGTTCCGCCTGCTCGACCAGGCGGCGAAGAACCAGACGCCGCACGGCTTCCTCACCAAGGACCTCGCCACCAAGTTCGGTGAGGCCAAGATCGGCGGCGCCGTTCCGATCTACGAGTCCTTCTGGGGCGCCCGTACCTGGGGAGACACCCCCGACGGTGGCGTGATGATCGTGGCGTTCATCCTCGTGATCGCGATGACGGCCACCACCTTCCTGACGCAGCGCCAGCTGATGAGCAAGAACATGCCGGCCGACGCGATGTCCGGGCCCTACGCCCAGCAGCAGAAGATGCTCCTCTACGTGCTCCCGCTGGTCTTCGGCCTCGGCGGCATCGCCTTCCCCATCGGTGTGCTGCTCTACTGGACGACGTCGAACATCTGGACGATGTGCCAGCAGTTCTACGTGATCCGCAACAACCCCGCGCCCGGAACGCCGGCCTTCAAGGCCAAGCAGGACCGCGACCGTGCCAAGGAGCGTGAGGCCGGGATCGCCTCGGGCGAGATCATCCCCGAGCCGGAGCCCGAGACCGACCGCCGTCCGGCGGTGCGCCAGCAGCCCAAGCGTCAGTCGAAGGCGCAGCGCCAGGCCAACCCGCACAACTCGTCGCGCCGTCCGTCGCCGGACGCCGCCGCCGGTGAGGCGACGCCGACGAGTGACCCCGTTGCGAGCGAGGACACCACCCCTGACCAGCCGGGAACCCCCGGCACCAGTGCCGGCAAGCCCGGCACACCCCACCGCAGCAAGAAGAAAAGAGGCGGACGATGAGCGCCGAAGCAGAGACCCAGACCGAGGACACCGTGGACGAGAACAGTCAGGCCGCAGAGGTCGAGCAGGCTGACGACTCCGACCACACTGACCACTCAGGGCAGCCGGAGCAGCCCCGCCTCTCGCGAGTCGAGCAGCTCGAGGCCGAGGGCGACATCGCCGCGGACTACCTCGAAGAACTTCTCGACATCGCGGACCTCGATGGAGACCTCGACATGGACGTCGAGGGCGACCGTGCCGCCGTCTCCATCGTGGGCGGCGACCTGCAGATGCTCATCGGTCGCGACGGTGGGGTGCTCGAGGCGCTCCAGGAGCTCACGCGCCTCGCGGTCTACCGCGTGACGGGGGAGCGGAGCCGCTTGATGCTCGACATCGCCGGGTACCGCGCGGAGAAGCGCACCGAGCTCATCGCTCTCGCCGAGCAGACGGTGGCGCAGGTCAAGGAGTCCGGGGCGCCGGTCTCGCTCGACCCGATGTCGCCGTTCGAGCGCAAGGTCGTGCACGACGCCGTCGCCGAGGGTGGCCTCTCCTCGGAGAGCGAGGGCGTCGAGCCCCGTCGCTTCGTGGTGGTCCTGCCGGGCTGACAGCCCGAATTCACGATGACGGACCCGTCGGTTTCACGTGAAACAGCGACACCCCCCGCGCCCGCTGAGGCGCGGGGGGTGTTTGCTGACCGCCTGGCACTCGCCGAGCGCTATGCCCAGCTGCTCGCCACGGACGGCGTCGTACGCGGCCTGATCGGCCCGCGCGAGGCCCCGCGGCTGTGGGAGCGCCACCTGCTGAACTGTGCGGTGCTGGAAGAGGTGATCGCTCCGGAGGCCACCGTGTGTGACATCGGTTCTGGTGCCGGCCTCCCCGGGATCGTGCTCGCCATTGCCCGCCCGGACCTCACGATCACTCTGGTCGAGCCGCTGCTGAGGCGCACGACCTTCCTCGAGGAGGTCGTCGCCGAGCTCGGACTCGATCGGGTGAGTGTGGTGCGCAGTCGCGCGGACGCGCTGCAGGGGAAGTCGACCTTCGACGTCGTCACGTCTCGCGCTGTCGCCGCGCTGCCCAAGCTCGTCGACTGGTCGATGCCTCTGGTGGCGCCGCACGGCGAGATGATCGCCCTCAAGGGCGGGAGCGCCGCTGACGAGGTGGCGGAGGCGGCATCCGATCTGACCCGGCGCGGCTGCGCGCCGGCGAACGTGTCCGAGGTCGGTGCCGATCGAGTTCCTGAGGGCACCTGGGTGGTTCGCATCGCCTGGGCGGACCCGTCGTCGGTATCGTTCGGTTCGCAGGCGCCCGCTGGTGCCGCACGCTCGGGCTCGTCCCGCAAGAAGCGCCGCCGCCCCCATGGCAGATGAGGGTGTGGCCGGCGGGTCTGCGTCGGTCGAGATTGGTTTTCCACAGAACGGTCCTGGAGTTCCTGAGGGCACTGTCCCGGTTTCACGTGAAACCGAGGCGGAGCACAGGGATGTTCCACGTGAAACGGAGTTAGACGTGCCCATCCGAACCGCCGGTGATCTCGCCGCCTACGGCGACGGCTATGACGCCGAAGCGACCCCCCTGGCACGGGCAGCCCAGCACACGGTGCTGGCCCGCCAGGATCCTGCACGCACCGCAGCCTCATTCGCGCGCCCGGAGGCGACCCGCGTCATGGTGGTCGCGAACCAGAAGGGCGGCGTCGGCAAGACGACGTCCACGGTGAACGTCGCGGCCGCACTGGCGCAGCTGGGGCAGCGGGTGCTCGTGATCGACCTGGACCCGCAGGGGAACGCCTCGACCGCGCTGAGCATCGACCATCACCGCGGAGTTCCGTCCACCTACGACGCACTGGTGGACGGTCAGCCGCTGGCGGACGTGATCACCGCCTGCCCAGACCTCGAGGGCTTGTTCGTCGTGCCCGCGACCATCGACCTGGCCGGCGCGGAGATCGAGCTGGTGAGCGTCGTGGCCCGCGAGGGTCGCCTTCGCAAGGCCATCCACGGCCACCCCTGGGTCGGTACCGCGGCGGAGGTGGGGGAGGAGCGCTTCGACTACGTGCTCATCGACTGCCCGCCCTCGCTGGGCCTGCTCACGTTGAACGCCCTCGTGGCGGGCGATGAGATGATGATCCCGATTCAGGCGGAGTACTACGCACTCGAGGGTCTGGGCCAGCTGCTCGAGACCGTCGACATGGTGCGCGCTCACCTCAACCCCCAGCTCGCCGTCTCGACGATCCTGGTCACCATGTTCGATGCCCGCACCCGACTGGCGGCCGGCGTCGCCCAGGAGGTGCGTGACCACTTCGGTGACCAGGTGCTGCGCACCGCCATCCCCCGCTCCGTCCGGGTCTCGGAGGCGCCGTCGTACGGTCAGACCGTGATGACCTACGACCCGGGCTCCCCGGGGGCACTGAGCTACTTCGAAGCCGCTCGCGAGATCGCCGTGCGGGGGGTGCGCTCGTGAACGCCGGTGCTCCCCAGCGTCGCGGCCTCGGTCGCGGCCTCGGTTCCCTGATTCCGACCGCTCCCCAGGTGCCTCAGAGCGCTCCGGGCACCCAGGACGACGGTTCCGGCGCCGGCCACGGCGCTGAGGATGCTTCCACCAGCACTATTTCGAGCTCTCCAGGCTCCTCAGTGGCTGGTGGGGGCGCTCCGAACCGGCCGGGAGACGCGTCCGGCAGGGAATCCGGGGGACCGACGCTGGTCGACGTGGCCGGCGCCTACTTCGCCGAGCTGCCGATCGCCTCGATCACCCCGAACGCCGTCCAGCCGCGCCAGGTCTTCGACGAGGAGGCGATGGCTGAGCTGGTGCACTCCATCTCCGAGGTCGGTCTGCTGCAGCCGATCGTCGTCCGCTCGACGGGTTCGGGGGAGTCCGGTGACGCGGGCGAGTTCGAGCTCATCATGGGTGAGCGTCGGTGGCGTGCCTCTCAGGCCGCCGGGCTCACCACGATCCCCGCGATCGTGCGCCAGACCGACGACGTCGACATGTTGCGTGACGCGCTCCTCGAGAACCTCCATCGCAGCCAGCTCAACCCGCTGGAGGAGGCGTCGGCCTACGCCCAGCTGCTCGAGGACTTCGGCTGCACCCACGAAGAGCTCGCGGGACGCATCGGACGCTCACGACCCCAGATCAGCAACACGCTGCGGCTGCTCAAGCTCAGTCCCGCGGTCCAGCGACGCGTCGCCGCCGGGGTGCTCTCGGCGGGTCACGCACGTGCGCTGCTGAGTGTGGCCGATGCCGACATCCAGGACCGCCTCGCCACCCGCGTGGTGGCGGAGGGCATCAGCGTCCGCGCTCTCGAGGAGATCGTGGCAGTCGGCGACACCGGTCGGCCCGAGACGCGCACCCAGCGCCGTCGACCGACGGCCCCGGGCCTGTCAGACCTCGCCGAGCGGCTCTCGGACCGCCTCGAGACGCGGGTGAAGGTCGATCTGGGCCAGCGCAAGGGCAAGATCACCGTCGAGTTCGCCACGCTCGAGGATCTTCGTCGGATCGTCGACCTGATCGACCGGGATGCCGCCGGCTCCAGCTGATGCTCCGTTGACCACACGGCTATAAGTCGACAAAGCCACCTAGTGACTAATCACTAGGTGGCTTTGTGGTTCACGACTTGTGTTGCTGCGCCGCCCGCTTGGCGGCACGACGGGCTGCCCGCTCCTTCTTCTCCGCCACGTCGAGGGCTTCGGCCTCCTCGAGAGTGGGAGCGCTGCCGCCGTACGACGCGGGAAGCCACCACGAGCCGGGAGGCTGCTCCTCGGCCGGGTAGGAGCGGATCGCCTCGTCGAGGAGCGCACCCATCACGCGCTTGAGCTCGGCGGTCTCGGCGATCGGGTCGTCGCCGGTGGGGTGCAGGGGCTCACCCACGCTGATGGAGATGGTCTTGCCGCGAGAGAAGTCCTTGGGGTGGTCCTTGGTCATCATCCGCTGGGTGCCCCACAGGATGACCGGCACGAGCGGCACGCCCGCATCGGCTGCGATGCGCACCGCTCCGGTCTTGAACTCCTTGAGCTCGAAGGACCGCGAGATGGTCGCCTCAGGGAAGATGCCGACGGCCTCCCCGGCCTTGAGATAGCTCAGGGCCTGCTCCATGGAGGCGATCCCGGCGCCTCGGTCGACCTCGATGTGGTGCAGCGAGCGCATCAGCGGCCCACCGAACTTGTTGTCGAAGATCTCGCGCTTGGCCATGAAGCGCACCAGGCGCTTCGAGGGGTTGGCCGCCAGGCCGCCGTAGACGAAGTCGACGTAGCCGATGTGGTTGACCGCGAGCAGCACGCCGCCCTCCCGGGGGACGTGCTCGGTGCCGGTCATGCGGAAGTCCTGGCCCAGGAGGCGGAAGAGCGTCTTGGCCGCAACGATGATCGGCGGGTAGGTGATGTCACGCATGGGACGACTCCTGGAGTGAGGGCTGGGGCAGGTCGGGGGTGGTTCGGAGCGGGAGCAGGTGTGGGTGGGCGTGCTCAGCGACGCGTGGCGAGGAAGTCGGCGATCCGTCCGATCGCTTCCTCGAGCATGGCGACGTCGGGCAGGGTCACGAGGCGGAAGTGGTCGGGGTCGGGCCAGTTGAACCCGGTGCCGTGGGTGACCAGGAGCTTCTTGGCGCGCAGCAGGTCGATGACGAAGGCCTCGTCGTCGTCGATGCGGTAGACCTCCGGGTCGAGCCGGGGGAAGCAGTAGAGCGCGCCCCGGGGCTTGACCGACGACACACCGGGGATCTCGTTCAGGAGACGGTGGGCCAGCATCGACTGCTCGTAGAAGCGCCCGCCGGGGCGGATCAGCTCCTCGATCGACTGATAGCCGCCCAGGGCCGTCTGGATGGCGTGCTGGGCCGGCACGTTGGCGCACATCCGCATGTTGGCGACCAGGGTGAGGCCCTCGATGAAGTCCTCAGCGATCTCGCGGGGGCCGGAGATCATCACCCACCCGCTGCGGTAGCCGCACACCCGGTAGGCCTTGGAGAGCCCGCTGAACGTCAGGCACAGCACGTCGCTGCCCGCGGCTTCGGCGGCGTGGTGATGGACGGCGTCGTCGAAGATGATCTTCTCGTAGATCTCGTCGGCGAACACGACCAGCTCGTGGCGCCGGGCGATGTCGACCATCCCGGCGACGATCTCCTTGCTGTAGACCGCGCCGGTGGGGTTGTTGGGGTTGATGATCACCAGGGCCTGGGTGTGCTCGGTGATCTTGGCCTCGATGTCGGCCAGGTCGGGGTTCCAGTCGTTGCTCTCGTCGCAGAGGTAGTGCACCGGCTTGCCCCCGGAGAGCGTCACGGCACCCGTCCACAGCGGGTAGTCGGGCGCCGGCACCAGGATCTCGTTGCCGTCGTCGAGGAAGGCCTGGAGCACCATCGAGATCAGCTCGGAAACACCGTTGCCGATGAAGACGTCGTCGACGGTGACGTCACGCAGCCCGCGGCCCTGGTAGTACTGCGCCACGGCGGTACGGGCCTCGTAGATGCCTCGTGAGTCGCTGTAGCCCTGCGACTCGGCGAGGTGATGGGTCATGTCCGACAGGATCGCCTCGGGTGCCTCGAAGCCGAACGGCGCGGGATTGCCGATGTTGAGCTTGAGGATGCGGTGGCCCTCGGCCTCGAGGCGCTGGGCCTCCACCAGGATGGGTCCCCGCACGTCGTAGCGGACGTCGAGGAGCTTCTTGCTCTGTCGGATCTGGCGCACCTCGTCATCTTCGCAGGTCACCGCACATCAGCAACGGGGCTGTCCGGACGGCGCCGACGGGGGCACACTGGGGGAGTGCGCACGGTCGTCCGTCTCACCCCCGATCGACTCGACGACCTGCGTGCTGCCCGGGTGCCGTGCGCACGCTGCCTGACCTGGGAGGCGACACCGGTCCGACGCGCGCTGATGAGCGCCGACGAGGGCGTGGCCGAGAAGGACGCCTGGCTGTCGACGGTCCTGCGCGAGTGGGGGTCGTGCGGCCGAGTGCTGCTCCTCGACGACGTCGTGGCCGGGTACGTCGTCTACGCGCCCGCGGTGCTGGTGCCGGGGGCCGCCCGCTTCGCCACCGCCCCGGTCTCGCACGACGCCGTCGTGCTGACCACCGTCCACGTCGAGCCCGAGCACCGCGGCTCGGGCCTGGTGCTCGTGCAGGCGATGGCCGCCGACCTGATCGAGCGGGGCGGGGTGCGGGCGGTGGAGGCCTTCGGCCGCGCTGCCTGGGTGCCCGCGCGCTCGTGCGTGCTGCCGGCCGACTTCCTGGCCAGCGTCGGGTTCCGGACCGTGCGCCACCACCCGACGACCCCGCGTATGCGCATGGACCTGCGCTCGGCGCTGACCTGGCGGGAGGAGGTCGAGGCCGCACTCGGCCGTCTGGTCGGCGCGTTGCGGCCCGCGCCCACCCCGCTCCCGGAGACCCGCAGCCAACGCACGTAGGGCCCCGCCGACCGAAGTCGGCGCGGCCCCTAGGTGGAAAGTGCTGCAGTCGACTCAGATGAAGTCGGCGAGCTCCTTGAGGATCGCGGCCTTGGGACGGGCGCCGACGATCGTCTTGACGACCTCGCCGCCCTGGTAGACGTTGATCGTGGGGATGCCGGTGACCCGGTAGGAGGACGGCGTGACTGGGTTCTCGTCGACGTTCATCTTCAGGAACTTCACCTTCTCGCCGTGCGCACCGGCGAGCTCGTCGAGGATCGGCGCGACCTGGCGGCACGGACCGCACCACTCCGCCCAGAAGTCCACGAGGACCGGCTTCTCGGACTTGAGGACCTGTGCGTCGAACTCGGCGTCGGTGACGGCTGCGATGTTGCCCATGGTGATGTCCTTCCTAGGACTCTACGAAGTGTGGTTGACGATCCAAGGCCTGAGGCCACGAGCGCCAGTGTGGTGTGAACGTCTTCGCCCGGGAGGTTGTTCCCGGGCCGACGCGATCGGGGGTGCCTCAGGCGCCGACGCCCGCTCCGGCGACGGTCCCGTTGCCCGTCGAGACCGGGGCCGTGGCGGCGGCGTGGTCGAGGTCGGCGAGGTAGCGCTCGGCATCGAGGGAGGCTGCGCACCCGGTGCCGGCTGCGGTGATGGCCTGACGGTAGTGGTGGTCGACGAGGTCGCCGGCCGCGAACACGCCGGGCAGGTTGGTCGCGGTTGCGGGGTGGTCCTGCACGAGCACGTAGCCGTTCTCGTCGAGGTCGACCTGGCCCTGGAGCAGCTCCGAGCGCGGGTCGTGCCCGATGGCGATGAACAGCCCCGTGGCGTCGAGGTCGCGGGTCTCGCCGGTGACGGTGTCCTTGATGGTCAGCGACTCCAGGCTCTCGGTGCCGTTGATCGAGGCCACGGCCGAGTTCCAGATGATGTCGATCTTCGGGTCGGCCAGTGCGCGCTCCTGCATGATCTTGGAGGCGCGCAGCTCGTCGCGGCGCACGATGAGGGAGACCTTGGACCCGAAGCGGGACAGGAAGGTCGCCTCCTCGACGGCCGAGTCGCCGCCGCCGACGACCGCGATGTGCTGGTCGCGGAAGAAGAACCCGTCGCAGGTCGCGCACCACGAGACGCCGCGACCGGAGAGCGCGTCCTCGTTGGGCAGCTCGAGCTTGCGGTAGCCCGAGCCCGTGGCCAGGATCACCGCGCGTGCGGTGTAGGTGTCGGTGGCGGTCTTGACGACCTTCAGCTCGCCGGTCAGGTCGACCTCGACCACGTCGTCGGCGATGAGCTCGGCGCCGAAGCGCTCCGACTGGGCGCGCATCTCGTCCATCAGGGCCGGACCCATGATGCCGTCGCGGAAGCCGGGGAAGTTCTCCACCTCGGTGGTGTTCATCAGCGCGCCACCGGCGGTGACGGAGCCCTCGAAGACGAGGGGGGCGAGGTTGGCCCGGGCGGCGTACACCGCTGCGGTGTAGCCCGAGGGGCCGGAGCCGATGATGATCACGTTGCGGGTCTCGGACATGGGGTGATGCAACTCCTCAAAGGGGGCGGATCTCGCGGGGGACGGGCGCCTGGTGCGCGCCTACCCTGGTGGAACCGATCCTAGGGGCGACAGATTCCCGCCGCCGCCGGCCCGCTCACGTCCCGGGCCTGTCAGTCGCCCACAGGCAGCACGGTCGAGCGCAGGATCTCACCGGTGCCGCAGCGCAGCAGGTCGGCCGTCTGGGTTTCCCCGGTCACCGGCCGGTAGGCCAGCACCGCCGGGACGCCGTCGTACAGCGCGGCGAGCAGTCGTCCGGCGCCCCAGTCGGCGGTGTCGCAGACGAAGGTCTCCGAGCGGCTCAGCGCCTCTCCGGGCACGACCGACATCGGCAGGGAGCGGACGCCGGGGCGATCACGCAGGCGCAGGGCCTGCTTGGCGAAGGCCTCCTCGGTCAGTCGGACGGGCGGGCGGGGGGAGCCCTTCTCGAGAGCGGACGCGCCGGGCTCGACGGGACTCAGCTGCGAGGCACCGGCGTCTGCCTCGGCCCCCTCCTCGGAGCGGGAGAAGTCGGACGTCGACCCCTCCGACCGGTCGGCCTCGGCCGACTCGGCGAGATCAGCGGTCGAGGCCGCCTCGGAGCTGTCGCTTCCGGACCCGAGGTCGAGCACCTGACCCAGCCCGACCCCGACGACCACGACGGCAGCAGCGGCCACGAGCAGGCTCGTGACCCGGCGCCTGCGACGAGCGTGCAGGTCGACCACCGTGCGGTGTGCTGCCGGGTCCAGCTCTTCGGCGGCGAGCTGCTCGAGCACGCGATCGAGACGCGCGGCGACGTCGTCCGGGACCGGTTCCGCGTGGCGCGCCCCGGAGAGCAGTCGGCGCAGGCGCGCCTCCTGCTCGGGGGTCACCTCGGGATCGTGGTCGGGCATCAGGGCGTCACTCTTTCAACTGGTGGTGCGTGGATCGACGCGCGGGTACCCGGCTCGCGCGCCGTCAGGACTGCTAGGGGCTGCTGGTGCAGGTCGTGGTCAGCGGGCGGTCGTGTCCGGTGGACCACGGGGTGGATTCGGGGATAGGACGGCCCCGCCGCCCGGCGGGTTCCCCCGCTGGGCCGAGCGCGGGCCCTGCGGGTCGTCGTCCAGCAGGTCGGCGAGGAGGACGGCGAGCCTCTTGCGGCCCCGGGAGCAGCGCGACTTCACCGTGCCCACGGCACACCCGAGCATCTGGGCGGCCTCCGCGACGGGGTAGCCCTCGAGGTCGACCAGAACGATCGCGGCCCGCTGGTCGGGCGCCAGCGTGGCGAGCGCGTCGGTGATCTGGCGGCGCTGCTCCAGCTGGACGCTGGTCTCGGCGGGGTCGTCCTCGGCGGCCGTCATCACCGAGCCCCGGTTGCCGTACTCCTCGAGGTCGTCGGGCAGCGGCTCGGCGCGGCGCACCTTCATCGCACGGAGGCGATCGAGGCAGGCGTTGACCACGACCCGGTGCAGCCAGGTGGTCACCTGCGCCTCTCCTCGGTAGGAGGCGGCGCGACGGTAGGCCGCGACCATGCCGTCCTGGAGCCCGTCGGCAGCGTCGTCGGGGTTGCTCATCGTGCGCAGGGCGACCGCCCACAGCCGGTCACGGTGACGGGCGAAGAGCTCGCCGAACGCCTCGTGGTCGCCGGCCACGTGGGCGGCCAGCAGGGCAGCGTCCGACCGCTCGACCTCTGGGGTCGTCATGAGCCGGGCGCCGCTTGCACGACCACCTCGGCGACTCGTCCGCGGAAGAGCGAGCCCTCAGCCGGGAGCGAGGTCAGCCACACCACGGCGTAGGAGGCGGTCACGGGCTCGTCGAGCGTCAGCGTGGCCGTCGTACGGCGTGCGCGGGCGCGGCCCGCGGGGGTGCTGTCGGCCACGCTCGTCGGCGCCTCGTCGAAGAGGTACAGCGCGAACCTGGTCGGCGAGCCGACCAGGGTGAGGTCGATCCCGGTCACGCGCTGCTCGCCACCGAGGTCGAGGGCGAGCCCGACGCCGGTCTTGAGCCCCGGCGGCGGACCGAGCTGGTCGTTGTAGCTCTGCGTGGGCCACGAGGTCGCCGCGTCGCCGTCGACGGCGCTGGGAGCCTCGTCGTCGTTCTCGGCCCCGTCGGTGCCGAGGGGGTCGAAAGCCAGGGCCGTCACCCCGTTCAGGGGACGGCTCTCGACGGACGAGGCGTCTGACGAGCGCCTCGGGTCGTCGCTC
>NZ_JAXMNS010000082.1:0-11073 GCF_034670285.1 Nocardioides sp.
TCCTCTCGTGGCGGCGGCTCCAAGGACACCTGGGTGCTGGCCGGGCCGACCACCCCGGTCGAGCCGGTGGCCGAGCCGCTGCCGGAGCCGACCGTCCTGGAGGACGAGCTGGCCGAGCACGACGGCGCAGACGTCGCCGAGCCGGTCTCGGCCGAGCCGGAGCCCGAGCCGGAGCCCGAGGCGCCGACCACCCCACCGCCGTCCGCGACCCCCACGGGCGGCCAGCCCGCGCCGGCGGGACCGGCGATCACGTCCATGCACGAGCAGGCCGAGCAGCAGCAGCAGGCGCTCGCCACTCGTCGTACTGCTCGAGGAGGACGCTCATGCTGAGCCGGATCGCGGAGTCGATGTTCTGGATCGGCCGCTACGTCGAGCGGGCCGAGGACACCGCGCGCATCCTCGACGTCCAGACGCAGATGCTGCTGGAGGACCCCACGCTCGACTCCGACGAGATCTGCCACGGGCTGCTCTCGATCATGGGGGTCGAGGACCCCCCTGAGCACGTCGACCTCGCCTACGTCCTCAACACCCTGGCCTACGACCCGACCTCCCCGGTCTCGATCGCGGCCGCCATCGGTGGTGCCCGCGAGAGCGCGCGGCGGGCCCGCGAGACGCTCTCGGTGCCGTTGTGGGAGGTCATCAACACGGCCAACCGCGAAATCGTCTCGGGCCAGTTCGGCGCCCGACGCGCCCCAGGGATCTTCCAGTGGGTGCGCGAGCGAGCCGCTCTCATCAACGGCACCGCCGACGCCACGATGACGCGTGACGAGGGCTGGCAGTTCTTGATGCTCGGCCGCTGCGTCGAGCGTGCCGACATGACCTCTCGTCTGGTCGCGACAGCCTCCATGACCGCCGGTACGTCGGTCCAGTGGGCCAGCACGCTGCGCGCGTGCGGAGCCTACGAGGCCTTCCTGCGCACCTACCGCGGCCAGGAGACCGAGCGTGCGGCGGCTGAGTTCCTGCTGCTCGACCGGCTCTTCCCCCGCTCGGTGGTCTTCTCGCTCAACCGGGCCGAGCTGTGCCTCGACAACCTCGAGTCGTCCGGGCAGCGCGCCGGCTTCCAGAACGACGCCCAGCGTCTCCTCGGCCGCACGCGCGCCGAGCTGGAGTACCGCTCGCTCTCCGACGTGGTGGCCGACCTCCCGAGCGAGATGGAGCGGCTCCAGCGCACGTGTGCCCTGGCCACCGAGGCCGTCACCCGCCGGTTCTTCGCCGGCTCCGAAGCACTGGCCTGGCACGGCATGGGAGGGACCCCCGCATGAGCATGCAGCTGCGCGTCGACCACACGACGACCTACGACTACGACGGCAAGGCCGTCGCCTCCTACAACCAGGCGCGACTGACCCCGGTGACCACGACCGACCAGATCGTCGTGCACAGCCGGGTCGAGGTCAGCCCCAAGCCGTGGACCTTCGAGTACCGCGACTACTTCGGCACCCACGTCACGGCCTTCGAGGTCGTCGACCCGCACGAGGCGATGACGGTCAGCGCGACGTCGACCGTGCAGACCAACCGACCCCCCGCTCCCCCGCCGTCCCTCACCTGGGAGCAGCTGGGCGAGCGCGAGGTCGCCGACCGGTGGACCGAGTTCCTCTCCACCCCCGAGATAGTGCTGGCCGCCCCCGACTTCGAGCAGCGCGCCAAGCAGGTCGCGGCCGACTACGAGCTGCCCGGAGAGGCAGCGCGCGACCTGTGCGCGATGGTGCACGACGAGGTCGAGTTCGTTCCTGGAGCCACCCAGGCCGGCGGCCTCGCCGCAGCGGCCTGGCAGCAGCGCGCCGGCGTGTGCCAGGACATGGTGCATCTCGTCATCGGCGGCCTGCGCGCCGTCGGCATCCCGGCCCGCTACGTCTCCGGCTACTTCCATCCCGACGCCGACCCGGTCATCGGGGAGACCGTGCATACCTCCGCCCATGCCTGGGTCGAGTGGTGGGACGACGGCTGGCACGGCTTCGACCCGGCCAACAACGTGGAGCCGGACGACCGCTACATCTCCGTCGCCTACGGCAGGGACTACCTCGACGTGAAGCCCATCAGCGGCATCTACTCCGGGGTCGGGACGTCGCGCCTGGAAGCCGACGTCGCGATCGTGCGGCTGGCCTAGCACGCAGGTGGGAGGCTCACACGCACACCGGGCGGCCGAGGACGCCGTCCCGGTCACCGTCGAACGACGTCCGCGGCTCGTCCTGCTGGCCGCCCTGGGAGTCTTCTTCGTCCTCACCGTCGCCGGTGTCGTCACGCTCTGGCCGGACACCTCGAAGGTCGACGAGCTCTCGGAGTCGGTGAGCTTTGCCGCTCCCGGGGTCACCTTCCCCTCGGCCGACGTCGTCGAGGTCCAGGAGCCCTGCGCCTCCCTCTCGGAGGACCAGGGCTGCGGGCGCATCACCGTGCGCGTCGCCGAGGGCGAGAGCGCCGACGAGGAGGTCACCATCGGAGTGCCCCCGGACGTCCTGGAGGCCGGTCTCACCGCCGGTGACACCGTCAAGCTCATCCTCGTGCCGGCCCAGGACCAGCAGGAGCCGAGCTACAGCTACTTCGGCACCGTCCGGACGCCGCCGATCGCCCTGCTCCTCGGCATCTTCGTGGTGGTCGTGGTCGCCGTGGCGCGGTGGCGCGGTGTCTTCGCGCTGATCGGCCTCGCGTTCGCGGGGGCCGTCTTCGTGTCCTTCATGCTGCCGGCCCTGCTCTCGGGCGAGAACGGTCCGCTGGTGGGGATCGTGGGCTCCTCGGCGATCATGTACGTCGTCCTCTACACGACGCACGGGTGGTCGCTCCGCACGAGCGCGGCCCTGGCCGGCACCCTGGTGGGGATCGCCCTGACCGCCGCGATCGGCTACCTGTCGGTGGGTGATTCGCGGCTGACCGGCGTCACCGACGACGGCGACCGGATCCTCAGCACCCTCGGCGGCGACCTGTCCTTCCAGGGGCTGCTGACCTGCGCGATCATCATCGCCGGGCTGGGCGTGCTCAACGACGTCACCATCACCCAGGCCTCGGCGGTCTGGGAGATCCGCGGCGCCGCGCCGACCATCTCGCGACGTCGGGTCTTCGTGAGCGGCATGCGCATCGGCCGCGACCACATCGCCTCCACGATCTACACGATCGTCTTCGCCTACGCCGGCACCGCGCTCACCGTGCTGCTGCTGCTGTCGCTCTACGACCGGCCCTTCCTCGACCTGCTCGCCACCGAGGAGATCGGCCAGGAGGTCGTGCGCACCCTCGCCACCAGCATCGGCCTGGTGCTCGCCGTCCCGCTCACCACGCTGATCGCCGTCGTCACGCTCCCGGCCGCGATCGACCTCGAGCCCGAGCCCGCGAAGACCCCGGGCATGTAACTGGCGCGGACGGGCTATCCTGCTCGAGCGGATGGGCTGGCCGGGCGACCGCGTTGTGCCGAGTGATCGGTGCACCGAGGAAGGTCCGGGCTTCGCAGAGCAGGGCGGTGGGTAACACCCACCCGGGGCAACCCGCGGGACAGTGCCACAGAGAACAGACCGCCACTCCGGTCTCACGATCGGAGCGGTAAGGGTGAAACGGTGGAGTAAGAGACCACCAGCACGCCGGGTGACCGGCGTGGCTCGGCAAACCCCGCCCGAAGCAAGATCAGACAGTGCACGTCGGTTTCGACCTGGAGGGCTGCTCGCCCGAGTGCACGGGTAGATCGCTGGAGGCTGTCGGTAACGGCAGCCGTAGATGGATGGTCGCCCTCGCTCCTCACGGAGCGGGACAGAACCCGGCCTACAGGCCAGCCCCTCCGCCCCTGGGCACGAATGGAGAGCGAGTTAGCCCGCTGTCATCTGCGTACCGCACTGATCGTCGACGCACGCCGACCGCCGGACAGCTCAGTCGGAGCCGAGGCCGAGCATCCCGACGATCCCGTGCTGGCGCCCGGCGGTGTAGCCACCGTCGACCAGCATCGTGCTGCCGGTGACGAAGGAGGCGTCGTCGGAGGCGAGGAACGAGATGGCGGCCGCAATCTCGGGGGCCTCGCCGCACCGGCCCAGCGCATGGGCGTCGATGAAGGACTTGCGGATGTCGGCCATCCCGTCGAGACCGAAGACGCCGTCCATCATCGGGGTGTCGATGAAGCCGGGGCACACGACGTTGGCTCGGATCCCGCGGCGGCCGTAGTCGATCGCGAGGTTCTTGGTGAGGATGACGACGCCGCCCTTGGACGCGTTGTAGGCGCTGCCGCCCTCGGTGCCCTCCACGCCCTCGACGCTGGCGATGTTGACGATCGAGCCTCGCTGCCCGATGGCGTTCGGCTCCTGCTCGAGCATCAGCGTGATCGCGGCCTTGCTGGTGAAGAACGTGCCCTTGAGGTTGATGTCGACCACGCGGTCCCACTCGTCGCCCTCGACCATGTGCACCGGACCTCCGCCGGCGACACCGGCGGCGTTGACCAGGACGTCGATCCGCCCGTGCTGGTCGCGCACGTCGGCGAATGCCGCCTTGACCGCCGCCTCGTCGCGCACGTCGACGACCACGACCCCCTCGGCCTGAGTGACGTCGAGCCGCACGACCGTCGCCCCCTCCGCCGTGAACCGAGCGGCGGTTGCCGCGCCGATGCCTGACGCAGCACCCGTGATGATCGCGATCTTGCCGTCGAGCTGACCCATGAGCGTGCCCCTGTGCTGGTGGAGGTGATGTGACGCACCGAACATTCACACAGCGCCGGAGCGCCGTCAAACACTTGTCTTAGGACCCCGTCCTACCCGGCCCCGGGGTCAGAGGACGTCGGGATCGAGGTCAAGGGTCATGGTGTCGAGCGACTCCAGCAGCGCCAGCCTCGGCGCAATCGTCGGCAGCTCGAAGGCGAAGAAGTAGCGGGCCGCGGCGCGCTTGCCGTCGTAGAAGCGCCCCTGCTGCTCCCCCACGGTCACCAGCTGCTCGAGCCACAGCCAGGCGACCACGACGTGGCCGACGGCCTCGAGGTAGAGCGCGGCGTTGGCGAGCGCGAGATCGGGGTCGCCCTTCTCCCACAGCACCCCGGTCACCCGGACGACGTCGTCCCAGGCCGATTCCAGCGCGACGGCGTACGTCGCCGCTGCCCCGCCGGCCGCAGCCGCGGCCGCCGTGGTCGCCTGGATGCGAGCCCCGAGCACGCCCAGCGCCACGCCGCCTCCCTCGACGACCTTGCGACCGAGGAGGTCGAGCGCCTGGATCCCGAAGGTGCCTTCGTGGATCGGGTTGAGCCGGTTGTCGCGGTAGAGCTGCTCGACGGCGTAGTCGCGGGTGTAGCCGTAGCCCCCGTGCACCTGGATCGCCAGGTCATTGGCGGCCAGGCACCACTGCGACGGCCACGACTTCGCGATCGGCGTGAGCAGGCCGAGCAGCCGTCCGGCCTCCTTCGCGGCCTCGGCGTCGGGGTGGGTGCGTGACTCGTCGACCAGGTGGGCGCAGAAGAGGATCAGCGCCAGTCCGCCCTCGACGTACGACTTCTGAGCCAGCAGCATCCGTCGTACGTCGGGGTGCGTGGTGATCGCCACCGGCGACGAGGCCGGGTCCTTGGCTCCCAGCGGACGGCCCTGGTCGCGGTTGCGGGCGTAGTCGAGGGCGTGCAGGTAGCCGGTGTAGCCGAGCGCCATCGCGCCGGCGCCGACGCTCACGCGGGCCTCGTTCATCATGTGGAACATCGCGCTGAGGCCACGACCTTCCTCGCCCACGAGGTGGCCGACCGCCCCGGAGCGTCCGCCCGGGGTCGCAAAGCCCTCGCCGAAGTTGAGCAGGGTGTTGGTGGTCGCTCGGTAGCCCATCTTGTGGTTGAGCCCGACCAGGGCGACGTCGTTGCGCTCCCCCAGGCTGCCGTCGGCCTCGACGAGGTGCTTGGGCACGATGAAGAGGGAGATGCCCGCGGTGCCGGGGCGAGCGTCGGGCGTGCGGGCCAGCACGAGGTGCACGATGTTCTCGGTGAGCTCGTGGTCGCCACCGGAGATCCACATCTTGGTGCCGGTGAGGCGGTAGGTGCCGTCGTCCTGACGCTCCGCGCGGGTCTTGATGTCGCCCAACGACGAGCCGGCCTGCGGCTCCGAGAGCGCCATCGTGCCGTACCACCGACCGGCGATGACCGGCTCGGCGTAGGTCGCGATCTGCTCGGGAGTACCGTGAGCGACCAGCAGGCTGGCATTGCCCTCGGCCAGGAACGGGTAGGCGAAGGCGCCGATGCTCGCCGCCTGGAGGTACGTCGATGCCGCCTGGTGGACGACGAAGGGCAGCTGCATGCCGCCCAGGGCCGCGTCGAAGACGCTCGTGGGGAGCCCGGAGGCGGTGTAGGCCTCGAGGGCCCGCTTCACCTCGGCGGGCTGCACGACACGGCCGTCGTCGCCGACGTAGGGCTCGTCGGTGTCGGCGAGCCGGTTGAGCGGCGCGAAGTGGTCCTCGGCGAGCTGGGCACTCAGGTCGAGCACACCGTCGAAGGTCTCGCGGTCGTGCTCGCAGTAGCGCTCCCGACTCACGAGCCCCTCCACGTCGAGCCACTCGTAGAGCAGGAAGTCGAGGTCGCGACGGTTCATGATCTTCGAGTCAGCCACGCCGCCAGCCTAGGTCAGGCTAGGTGCGCGGGACCGACCACACCAGGCGGGTGCCACCGTCCACGCCGGCACCGATCTCGAACGAGCCTCCCCGGGCCTCGGCGCGGTGACGCAGGTTGGCCAGGCCGCTCTCGACGGCTCCCTCGCCAGGCCCGCAGCCGTTGTCGGTCACCGTGAGCACGGTTGCCTCCCCGGCTGTCAGCACCACCTGGAGCGAGGTCGCGCCCGCGTGCCGCGCGGCGTTCGACAACGCCTCTCCCAGCACCGCGAGCAGATCGGGGGCCACGCCGTCACCGATCATCGTGCGCACCGGGCCCTCGAAGGTCAGGTCGGGGCGGAAGCCCAGGGCCCGCCGGGCGCGGTCGACCACGCGGGTCACCTCCGACTGGATGTCGGTGGCGGCCTGCACGGCGCCGAGCTCGAAGATGGTGCGGCGGATGTCCTTGATCGTGGCGTCGAGGTCGTCGACGGCGCTCGTCAGGCGTTCGGCGGCCTCGCCGTCCTTCGTACGACGCGAGGTGCTCTCCAGCCCGAGGCAGACGCCGAAGAGTCGCTGGATCACCAGGTCGTGCAGGTCGCGAGCGATGCGGTCGCGATCCTCGAGCACCGCCAGGCGCTGACTCGCCTCCCGCGCCTGTGCCACCTCCAGCGCCAGTCCGGCCTGCTCGGCAAAGCTCTCCAGCCACGCGGGGTCGACCTCGTGGAACGACTCGATCCGCCCGGCCTCCCAGCCCAGCACGAGGGCCAACGAGCGATCGGCTCGCACGGACACCGACAGCAGCAGTTGCTCCTCAGCAACCAAAGGCCCCTCGGCCGCCGACTCGAGGTCGACCCCCTTCAGCTCACGCGCCAGCCCCGACAGGGCTCGTGGCACCACGGGGCCGTCACCCGAGACCTGCACCGGGACCTCGAAGATCCAGCTCGTGTCGGCACCGCTGACCTGCCGGGCGTGCTCCGCGAGGCCGTCGAGCGCATCGTCAGGGCTCAGCGATCCGGCGATCCGGCCTGTGATCTCGGCGGTGGCGCCCAGCCACTGCTCGCGACGCTGCGCCTCCTCGTAGAGCCGAGCGTTCTCGATCACGACGCCTGCTGCTGCGGCAAGGGCCACCACGATCGCCTCGTCCTGCGACGTGAAGTCGCCGGGGCCCATCTTCTCGGTGAGATAGAGGTTTCCGAAGACCTTGTCGCGGATCCGCACCGGCACCCCGAGGAACGAGCTCATGCTCGGGTGGTGGTCGGGGAAGCCGACCGAGCTCGCGTGCTCGGCGAGGTCGTGCAGCCGCAGCGGCTGGGGCCGGTCGATGATCTGTCCGAGAAGCCCGTGCCCACGCGGCAGCTCGCCGATCTCGACTGCGACGTCCGCGGCGATGCCGTGGTGGATGAAGGTCCGTAGCCGGGGGCCTCCGCGCCCACCGAGCACCCCGAGAGCGGCGTAGCGCGCGTCGACGAGGGCACCCGCGACCTCCACGATCCGCGCGAGCACGCTGTCCAGCGTCAGGTCGGCGGCCAGGGTCACCACGGCATCGAGGAGGAGACCGAGCCGTTCCTTCTCGTCGAGCACGCCCTCGACGCGGCTGGCCACCTCACGCAGCAGGTCGTCGAGATCGGTCGCGTCGAGCGGGCCCGTGGGCTCGTCCTCGGTCTCAGGCATGCGGCTCCTCGGTCCGGTGGCTCAGCCGTCGCTCGGGTGCTTCGCCACGAACAGCGCTGCCTGCGTGCGGCTGCTGAGCCCGAGCTTGGCGAGCAACGTGGTGACGTAGTTCTTGATGGTCTTCTCGGCCAACGACATCTGCGCGGCGATCTCGCGGTTCGTCAGACCTTGTCCGATCAGCGCGAGGATGCGCTGCTCCTGGGCGGTGAGCCGCTCGAGCTCCTCGTTGACCGGCGGCCCCGAACGCACGCGCTCGAGCACCCGGGCAGTGACCTCCGGGTCGAGCAGCGACTGGCCCGCGGCGACCCGTCGTACGGCGTCGACCAGGTCGGTGCCCCGCACCTGCTTGAGGACGTAGCCGGAGGCTCCGGCCATGATGGCGGCGAAGACGGCGTCGTCGTCGTCGAACGACGTCAGGATCAGCACGCGGGTGCCCGGCTCGCGCGAGCGCACCTCGCGACACACGTCGATGCCGGACCCGTCGGGCAGGCGCCCGTCCAGGATCGCGACGTCAGGTCGCAGCGCCGGGATCCGCCGCGCGGCCTCCTGCGCAAGGCCTGACTCCCCGACCACCTCGAGGTCGTCCTCGGCCTCGAGGAGGTCGCGCAGCCCGCGCCGGACGACCTCGTGGTCGTCGAGGAGGAACACCCGGATCGGCCCCGAGGCCCGGGGCGCGCCTGCGTCGCCGTCCGATGCCTGCTGCTCGATCTCGCTCACCCAAGCACCGTAAGGCCTCGGGGCCGCTTGCGGAGTGGACGCGTCGGGACCTTGGTCCTGAGAAGTCGGGCCCGTGGACCGTGGTTGTGCGCTGACTCATCGACGAGGGTGGAGCCATGACCACCACTCTTCTGCTCAGCGACATTCCCCGCGACAGCGTCGTCGTCGGCGTGGACGGCTCCGACGGCTCCGACCGCGCGCTCGACTGGGCCGCCGACGAGGCAGCCCGTCAGCAGCGCACCTTGACCGTCGTGCACACCGCCTCACCGCCCACCCCGTGGTTGGCCGGCGGGTACGGCGCCGTCCTGATGGACCCGGTCGCCGCCGACAACGCGATCCTGGCGCTCGGACGCAGCCACACCGCGGCTGCTCGCGAGCGGGCAGCGGCGCGTCAGCCGCAGCTCGACATCGTCGAGGTCGCCGACGTGCTCGACCCGAGGCTCGGCCTCGTCGTGGCCGGCCGTCACGCCCACACGCTGGTCGTGGGTTCGCGCGGACGCGGACCACTGCTCAGCCTCGTGCTCGGCTCGGTCAGCGTCGCGGTCACCCGACAGGCCAGCTGCCCGGTCGTGGTCGTCCGCCCGGGCGAGGTCGCCGGCAGCTCGGTCCTGGTCCTCGTCGATGGCACCGCGGCGTCCCTGCCCGTGCTGGAGCACGCCGTGCGAGCGGCGTCGGAGACCGGGCGCTCGCTGCATGTGACCCACCTGCTCTGGACTGCCTTCGACATCGACCACCAGCTCTTCGCGGAGGGCGAGCGCCTGCTCTCCGAGGTGACCGCCGGGCTGGGTGAGCGCTACCCCGACGTCGAGGTCACCACCGAGCTAGCCCACTTCGTCAGCCCGGAACAGGTCATCGAGGCCGCGGCGGACGCAGCTCTCGTGGTCGTCGGGCACCACCCGACGAGCAGGCTGCACCAAGTCCTCTACCGCTCGGTGTCCACCGGGGTGCTCGAGCACGCCGACACACCGGTAGTGGTCGTGCCGACCGCGCCCGACACCGAGCAGGCGGACGGCGAGCCCTCTCATGAGCTCGCGGACCAGCTGGTCACCCGCTGACTCCCCCGGTCGGGTGGTGGCATTTTCTACTACCTCAGCCATAGTGAAGTTGATTCCTTCTGTCTATCCCCCAGGACTCTTCACTCATGACGTCAGCCCCCACGCTCCTCAACGACCGATACGAGGTCGATGACCTCATCGGCCGAGGCGGGGTGGCCGACGTCCATCGCGCTCATGACCGTCTCCTCGATCGCGCAGTGGCGGTGAAGATGCTGCGCGACGCGAGCTCGGACGACGCCGCCCGCTTCGCCGACGAGGCGCGACTGCTCGCCGCCCTCGAGCACCCGCACATCGTGCGGCTGCTCGACGCGGGCGTCGCGGACGACCGGCCCTGGATCGTGCTGGAGCTCGTCGAGGGGCCGACCCTCGGTGAGGTGATGGGTCAGACTCAGGTCGACCTCGAGACCGTCACCCGCGTCGGGCGCGACATCGCCTCCGCGCTGGCGCACGCCCACGCGAGCGGTGTCGTGCACCGCGACGTCAAGCCCGGCAACATCTTGATCGCTGCCGACGGCACGGCCAAGCTCACCGACTTCGGCATCGCCAAGCTCGCCGACAGCACAGCCGCGATGACGCTCAGCGGTCACACGATCGGCACCGCGGCCTACCTCTCGCCTGAGCAGGTGCGTGGGGAGAAGGTCACCGGGGCCGGCGACGTCTACGCACTCGGACTGGTGCTCCGCGAGGCTCTCACTGCTGTCCGCGCCTACCCGGGCTCGCCTATCGAGTCAGCCGTCGCCCGGCTCAGCGTGGCACCGCTCATCCCGACCTCGCTGCCCACGGGATGGCCCAGCCTGATTGCTGCCATGACCGACATGGACCCGACCGAGCGGCCGAGTGCCGTCGACGTCGCCCTCCGTCTCGAGCTGCCGGTCCCGGCCGTGTCCGTCGTGGACAGCGTGGCCCACACCCGGGCGGTGCCGGTCGTCGCGCCGGTCGTCACGCCGGTCGTCACGTCGGGCCGCCGCCGTGGCGCCCACCGCGCCCGTCGTCGCGGTGGCCTCCTGGCCGGTGCTGCCGCAGCGGTGGTCCTCGCCGGTGGGGCGCTCGTAGTCACCCAGGCCTCGATCAGCGACGCACCTGCCGTCGCCGATCCGAGCACCTCGACCACCCCGCCGTC
>NZ_JAXMNS010000083.1:0-11071 GCF_034670285.1 Nocardioides sp.
ACGCTGGACGGTGATGGTCAACATCCTCGGCGGGCCCCAGGACCCTGGCGCCAGTGGCACCAGTGGCACCAGTGGCGCCGGCGACACCGTCGGTCGGCTCTACGACGGCTTCCCGCACGCCATGGCGCGCGACCCGCACCTGCGCGTGCACCTCTACGGCAAGGCGATGCGACCCGGCCGCAAGGTGGGCCACGTCAATACCTACGGTGACGACCTCGACGACTGCCTCGAGCGCGCGCGGCACGCCGCCGCGTGGTTCCGCGGCGACCTGGGCAACGAGAGTGAGTGACATGACGACCACGGCAACCACGGGCGCACGCGTCGGCATCGTGATGGGGTCCGACTCGGACTGGCCGGTGATGAAGCTCGCGGGCGAGGCGCTGGCCGAGTTCGACATCGCCTTCGAGGCCGACGTCGTCTCGGCGCACCGGATGCCCGAGGAGATGCTGAGCTATGGCCGCGACGCAGCCGACCGCGGGCTGAGCGTGATCATCGCCGGCGCCGGCGGAGCCGCGCACCTGCCCGGCATGCTCGCCGCCGTCACGCCGCTGCCCGTCATCGGCGTCCCGGTGCCGCTGAAGTACCTCGACGGCATGGACTCGCTGCTCTCCATCGTGCAGATGCCCGCGGGCGTCCCGGTCGCGACCGTGGCCATCGGAGGGGCGCGCAACGCGGGCTTGCTGGCCGTGCGGATCCTCGCCGCCGGCGATCCCGACCTCCGCGCGCGGATGCTGGAGTTCCAGGCCGAGCTCAAGCAGACCGCGCAGGCCAAGGGTGCTGTGGTCCGTGGTGACACCGGTGGCAGGCGTCTCGGTTTTTGAGCGACGCTCCACCCGCCTCGTCGGGGTCGACGTCGCACGCTGCCTGGCGTTGCTGGGCATGATCGCGACGCACGTCGCGGTCGCGCGCGACCCGGACGGCTCGCTCTCCACCCTGCAGTGGATCGCCGGCGGCCGGGCCTCGGCCCTGTTCGCCGTGCTGGCCGGGGTCTCGCTCGCGATCATCAGCGGACGCCGTACGCCGGTCGCGGGCGCGGCGCGGGGGCGCCTCAGCCTTGCGATCGTGGTCCGGGCGGTGGCGCTCGTGATGATCGGGCTCGCCCTGGCCGAGCTCGGCACCGGGATAGCGGTGATCCTGGCCTACTACGGCGTCCTGTTCGTCCTCGCGCTGCCGTTCCTCGGCCTGGGCGCCCGTGCGCTGCTGGTGCTCGCCGTCGCCTGGGCGTGCGTGCTGCCGGTGGTGTCGCACGTCGTGCGCCCGCTGCTGCCCGACCGTCAGTTCGCGAACCCCGACCTCGACCAGCTCGCCGCCCCCGGCCGGCTGGCCGCCGAGCTGCTGCTGACCGGGTACTACCCGGCGCTGCCGTGGGTGGCCTACGTGCTGCTGGGCCTCGGGCTCGGTCGACTGGACCTCACCCGGCCCGTGATCCAGGCGCGCATCGCTGCTGCGGGGCTCGTTGTCGCCGCGGGTACGACGGTGGCCTCGGGGTTCCTCGCTCGGAGGGCCGGGTTCACCGACGTCGAGCTGGACGCCGTCGCCGGCGGGATGTTCGGCCAGACGCCCACCGATGACTGGAGCTGGTTGCTGCTGGTCGCCCCGCACAGCACGACGCCGTTCGACCTGCTCCAGACCGGCGGGAGCGCAGCGGCCGTGCTGGGCCTGTGCCTGCTGGTCGTGGGTCGCCTGCGGGCGGTCGCCCCGGACGCCGAACGGGCCGTCGCGATCATCTTCGGGGCCGGCACGATGACGCTCACCCTCTACGTGCTGCACGTGGTGCTGCGCGAGACCCTCGTGACGCCCGAGGACGACCAGGCCCTGCTGTGGCACGTCGTGATCGTGCTGTGGGTGGGTGGTCTGTTCGTCGCGCTGCGACGCCGCGGCCCGCTGGAGTGGCTCGTGGGTCTCGTGCCCGACCTGCTTCGCGGGTCCCGGTCGTAGAGGCCGGTCGAGACCAGTCCTGACCAGCACTGCATCTGGTGACACCAGGTGTCACCAGATGCAGCCTCAGCTGGGTCCCGGCCGCCGGCCGATCAGCAGGCCCCGAGGGCGAGGGCCCTCAGCCTCAGTCGTCGCGGACCCGGCCGCGCAACGACTTGGTCTGACCGCGCTGCTTCTTGGCGTCCAGACGTCGTCGCTGCGACCCGCGCGTCGGCTTGGTGGCTCGCCGCGCCGGCGGGGGAGGGGCGAGCGCGGTGCGAAGGCGGTCGGCGAGGCGTTCCCGGGCGGCGGTGCGGTTGCGGTGCTGGGAGCGGTGCTCGGAGGCGACGACGACCACGGGGGAGCCGAGCGAGCCCACGGCACGGGCCCGCTGGCTGTCGCTCAGCACGGTGCTCACCAGGACGTCGTACTCGAGCTCGACGCGGCTGTCGGTGGTGTTGACCGACTGACCCCCAGGACCCGAGGAACGGGAGAAGCGCTCGACCAGCTCAGCGGCGGGAATCACCAGGCCGTTGGGGAGCCCGGGGCCGGGCGCCACCGTGAGGTCGCCGGACGCGCTCGCGCCGCTCATCCGCGCTTCACCGCCGTCTCGATCATGGGTCAAACCTAACGGTCAAAAATATGTCGAAACGCCCGCGCATACGGGTCCCGGTGCCGGGTACGTGTCGATTGCACGAGCCGCCGGGATCCCCCCACTCGGCGGCTCGGCCATAAATTTCAGGTAGGTCCTCACTCCGGCCCCCTCGTAGGGGCTTGGCATCGTTTGGCAAAGTTTCCTCCCGGGTCCCGCTTTTTCCTGGCGCGCCCGTCTGACCCGTGTCAGGATGACTTTCACCCGCGACATGCGTTCAGCGATGTCGATCCTCTCCCCCGGAGGTCTCCCCCCATGGCACCGAGCCAGCACCCGAGCGACGTCAGACGTCGCGTCGACACCGCGCACCACCTCTCCTGCGCGCGCGCCAGCCAGGGCGACGCACGCGCCGCCTACGAGGACGACGTCATTCGTCTCAACATGGGAGTGGCCGCCGACGTGGCTCGCCGCTACCACGGTCGCGGCATCCCGGCCGACGACATCAACCAAGTCGCGTTCCTCGGGCTCGTCAAGGCGGTCCGGGGCTTCGACCCCACGCTCGGTGACGACTTCCTGAGCTATGCGGTCCCGACGCTTCGCGGCGAGATCCGCCGCTACTTCCGCGACTCGGGCTGGACGATCCGTCCGCCGCGGTCGGTGCAGGAGGTCCAGGCCCGGGTGATCAGCGCCGAGTCCGAGCTCACGCAGAAGCTCGGCCGCGCTCCGCGTCCCTCCGAGATCGCCGTGCACCTCGACGTCTCCCTGGCGCTGGTCATGGACGCCATGGCTGCGAGCGGCTGCTTCACGCCGATGTCGCTCGACGCCTCGCGCACCGACGACGAGACCAGCGAGTCGCCGGCCGACAAGATGGGCGACCTCGACCCGGCCTTCGCCAGCACCGAGGCACGCCTCGCGCTGATCCCGCTGATGGCCACGCTCGACGACCGCGACCGGCGCGTGCTCGAGCTGCGCTTCTTCGAGAACCGCACCCAGGCCCAGATCGGGGCCGAGGTGGGGGTCTCGCAGGAGCAGGTCTCGCGTCTGCTGAGCAGCATCCTGCTCAAGCTGCGCCGCAGCCTGGCTGCGTGACAGACGCCGGCACCCCTCCCACTACGGGAAGATCCGCGGCAGCTCGCTGGCCTTGCCGGTGAACTGCGGCGCGCGCTTCTCCTTGAACGCCGCGACGCCCTCCTTGCCGTCGCCGACCGAGGTGTGCCACATCGCCAGCGAGTCCGACAGGTGCGCCTCGAGCGGGTGCGCAGCGGCGCCGTTGCCGTAGACGAGCTGCTTGGCGAGGGCGAGCGCGACGGGGGAGCGGTCGACGACGAACGAGCGAGCCAGCTCGAGCGCGGCCGGCAGGAGGTCCTCCGGCTCGTGCACCGAGCGCACCAGGCGGCCGGCGTGAGCAACCTCGGCGGTGAGGACGTCGGCGGAGTAGATCCACTCCAGCGCCTGCTGCGTGCCGACGATGCGCGGCAGGAACCACGTCGAGGCCGCCTCCGGGACGATGCCGAGCCGACCGAAGACGAAGCCGATGCGTGCCTTGGTCGAGGCCAGACGCAGGTCCATGGCCAGGGTCATCGTGGCACCGATGCCGACCGCGGCACCGTTGATCGCGGCGATCACCGGCTTGGGCAACGCGTGGATGGCCAGCGTGACGCGCCCGCCGGTGTCGCGGACCCCGTCGGCGTAGGCGGGGTCGTCGAAGTGCTCGCGCAGGGACTCCGGGGTCGGGTCGAGAGTCTCGTCGAGGCCGAAGACGTTGCCCTCGGCGGAAAGGTCCATGCCCGCGCAGAACGCGCGCCCGGCGCCGGTGACGACCACCGCACGCACGGCGTCGTCGCAGGCGTCGGTGGTGAACACCTCGAGCAGCTCGCGCGCCATCTGGAGGTCGAAGGCGTTGAGCGCGTCGGGTCGGTTGAGCGTCAAGGTGGCGACGCCGTCGCCGTCCACGGCCCAGTCGAGGGTCTGGTAGGTCATGAGTTCCTCACGTGATCTGCACGCCTAGGGGGCGATGCCGTTGCTGGTGCACTGCTTCTTGGTGATGTCGTCGGTGCGGTCCTCGATGATCGCGGTGAACAGCGGGCCGGCGCGGTCGAGGTCCCAGTAGTTGGCGGAGCCGTCGGTCACCGGCATCGTGCAGGTGAGCTCGACGCTGCTCATGCTCAGGGCCCAGCGGCCGGCCTCGAAGGTGCTGGTGCCCTTGCCGAAGACGAAGAAGCGGGGCACCGCGCGGTTGAGGTTCCACCAGCGGACCGGGTTGACGACGGTCCACGGCGAGAGCACCTTGTCGCCGACCGCCGCCACCACCTCGCGCTGGCGGCGGACCCGTTCGAGGTCGCCGAGCTGCGAGACCTTGCGCGAGCGCGCGTAGCCGAGCGCCTCGGCGCCGTCGAGGGTCTGGCGGCCCTTCTTGATGTTGATGCCGGCGAGGTTGTCGTTGAGTCGTTCCTTGGCGTTGACCTCGACGCCGCCCACGGCGTCGACCACGTCGGCGACACCCCCGAGACCGATCTCGACGTAGGTGTCGATGCGGATGCCGGTGGTGTCCTCGACGATCCGGGTCAGCAGCGGCACGCCTCCGCTCGCGTAGGCAGCGTTGATCTTGCTGACGCCGTAGAGCGAGGAGTCGGTGATGGTGTCGCGGGGGATCGAGATCAGCACGTTCGGGCCGTCGCCGGTGTGCAGGATCATGATCGTGTCGGTGAGCTCGCTCTGCGCGTTGCCGGTCGTCAGCCGCTTGCGCTCGGCGGCGGTGAGGTCGGCGCGGGAGTCACTGCCGACCAGGAGGTACGTCGTGCCGGGCTGCTCAGCGGGTCGGGCGCCCTTGGGCTTGAAGGCGACCTGGTCGGAGCTGCTCCAGGTGACGAAGGGCACTGCGACCAGGAAGACCGCCCACAGCAGCACGAGCACCAGTGCCGTGCGCACGTAGAAGCCCGGTCGGCGCAGGCGCCGGCTCCAGAAGCCGCCCTGCGTGCGTCCCGGCGGGGCGACGGGGGGCTGTGCTTGTGAGGGGGCTTGTGAAGGGGCCGGTGACGGGGTCGGTGAGGGGGCCGGGCGCTGGGTGCGCGGCGGCGGTGGGGCCGCGGAGCCACCATCGGGGCGCGGCTGCACCGGGATCCGGCGCGTGGCCATCGACTCGTCGGGGTCGGTGGGGGTGGGTTCGTCGGGGGCGGCGCCGCGTCCGCCGTAGAGCCATCCGAACTCGGGGCCGTCCGCGGGCCCGCCGTTCTTCGGCCGGTCGTCTGACATGAGACCAGACGCTACCGCCCAGGCCCTCGTCGTCCGGGACAAGGACCACGAAGCCTTCCGGCGCGTCGAGAGCCGTGTGACGGGTGGGACTGGTGATACTGAGTCGTCGGGACCAGCCAGGGCTCCGGCTCATCAAGTCCCGACGTTCTGCTTCCTTCCCCCAGCAGAAAGTGATCCACCCGATGTCTCCCGTCTCCGAACGTGCCGCACAGGTTCGGTTCCGCCGCGCCCTGTCGCTGATGGCCATGACGCTCGTCGCGCCCGGCTCGGCCCAGCTGGCCGCCGGCGACCGCCGCGTCGGCACGATCGCCCTGCGCATCTGGCTCGGCCTCTGGGCGCTCGGTGCGGTCACGCTGCTCGCCCTGCTCGTCAACCGCGGGCTGGCCCTCACGCTCGCCTTCAACCCCTCGCTGCTCCTGGCCGTCAAGCTCGCGATGTTCGTGCTCGCCGTCGGCTGGGCCGGGCTCTTCGTCGACGCCTGGCGGATCGGGGCCCCGCTCAGCTATGGCCTCCAGCACCGCCGGACGGCCGTGGCCGTCAACGGCGTGCTCTGCTTCAGCGTGGCCGGCACCCTGCTCTTCGGGGCTCACCTCGTCGGCGTCCAGCGCGACCTCACCATCGCGCTGTCCGGAAGCGGTGGATCCAGCGCGGCACACGACGGACGGATCAACGTCCTGCTCATGGGCGGCGACTCAGGCGAGGGCCGCTGGGGCCTGCGTCCGGACTCGATGACGGTCGCGTCCATCGACGACGAGACAGGTCGGACCGTCCTGATCTCGTTGCCGCGCAACATGGCGAAGTTCCCGTTCCGTGAAGGCTCGGTGATGGACAAGCAGTTCCCCGCAGGCTTCGACTGCGACGGCTGCTACCTCAACGGTGTCAGCACGTGGGCCGACGACCA
Source organism: Nocardioides sp. (assembly GCF_034670285.1). Lineage (GTDB taxonomy): Bacteria > Actinomycetota > Actinomycetes > Propionibacteriales > Nocardioidaceae > Nocardioides. Next base: position 6,663 of record NZ_JAXMNS010000083.1, read on the forward strand.
CACCGACCTGTTCCCGCGCTCGGACAACCCGGGCGTGGACGCCACGATCATGGGCATCGAAGGCATCACCGGGTTGAACATCAACTACTGGGCGATGGTCAACCTCCAAGGCTTCAAGGACCTCGTCGACGCCGTCGGCGGCGTCACCCTCAACGTTCGTCAGGCGATCCCCGTCGGTGGGCTCGGTAGCGACGTGACCGGCTACATCGATCCCGGGACGCGCAAGCTCAACGGCTTCGAGACGCTCTGGTACGCCCGGGCCCGGGAAGGCTCCGACGACTACTCGCGGATGGCGCGCCAGAAGTGCGTGATGAGCGCGATGCTCTCGCAGATCAGCCCGCAGACGGTCGTCTCCAACTTCGCCTCGCTCGCCCAGGCCTCGGCCGCGATGATCTCGACCAACGTCCCGGCGTCCGACTTCGACACCCTGGCCGGGCTCGCGCTGAAGGCGAAGTCGCAGAAGATCTCCACGGTCTCGCTGGTCCCGCCGATGATCAACACCGGCGACCCCGACATCGACGTCGTCCAGGGCATGATCACCGACGGCATCGACCGCGCCGAGGGCACGGCGGTGGCCGAGCCCGCGAAGACGAAGAAGAAGAACAAGCAGAGCGCGACCGCGACCCAGCCCGTCACGGGCGGTTCGCTGGGCTCGATGAGCGAGGGCTACGCCGCCAACCAGGCCGAGGACCTCGGCGCCAGCTGCTGAGTCGGCCGCCCGAGCACGACGGGGACCACCAGCGGCTCAGGAGCTGGTGAGCTCGCTCGCCCAGCCGTGACGCGCGGCGTCGTTCGTCGGGGAGTCACCGGCCGCGACCATTCCGTCGCGGCTCTCGTGCCGAGGGTCGTACGGCGCACCGTGGAGCGTGGCGATGCTCCCGCCGGCCTCGGTGACCAGCAGTGCGCCGGGGGCGTGGTCCCACGGCTTCGTGGCGCGGTAGAGCAGGTAGTCGGCGCCGCCCTCGACGAGCTGGGGGAAGTCGACTCCACAGCTGGCCCAGGTGAGGGCGAGCGGGGCGTGGCCCGGCAGCTCGCGGCCCACCCAGGAACGCCGCGAGGTGTGTCCGCGGACCGGGTCGGTGGCCGCGCTGGTGGCCAGTCGTCGGCCGTTGCAGAACGCCCCGGCACCACGTTCGGCGACGTAGGCGCGCTCGTGCTGGGGCTGCCAGATCCAGGAGCGCACGACGTCGCCGGCGCGCAGCTCGGCCACCATCACGGCGTGGTCGGGGGAGCCGTGGACGAAGTTCTTGGTGCCGTCGACGGGATCGACGGTGAAGGCGTGCTCGGCAGCGGCGTACCGCTGGAGCAGCGTCGGGTCGGCCGAGGTGGCCTCCTCGCCGAGCACGACGCAGGAGGGGTAGGCGCCGAGGAGGGCCTCGGTGATGAGGACCTCGGCCTCGTGGTCGGCGATCGTGACCAGGTCACCGGGGTTCTTCTCATGCACCTGGTCGGAGGCGAGGGCGCGGAAGCGAGGAGTGATCGCCTCGGCGGCGACCTCCTTCAACAGGGTGGTGATCGCGTCGGTGTCCACGTCACCACCGTAGGGTGTGCTCCGTGCAGGTGGCAGCGGTGGTCGTGACGTTCAACCGGCTTCCGTTGTTGCAGCGGCTCCTCGAGCGGCTGCGCGAGGTTCCCGAGGTCTCCGAGATCCTCGTGGTCGACAACGCCTCCACCGACGGCACCGGTGCCTGGCTTGCCGCCGAGGTCGCCCGGACCGGTCGTGGAGGGCTGGTGGCGCGCACGCTGGAGACCAACAGCGGCGGGGCCGGCGGCTTCGACGTCGGGCTCTCCTGGGCGATGGAGCGGGGCGCCGACCTCGCCTGGCTGATGGACGACGACGGGCTCCCCGCACCGGACTGCCTGCGGCTGCTCCTCGAGCAGGAGGACCTCGACTTCTGGGGGCCTGCGGTGCTCGCCGAGCACGACCCGTCGCGCCTGTGCTTCCCGATCCGACTGCCCGGGGGCACCCGCGTGGTGCACGCGATGAGCGAGGTCGAGGATGCCGCCCGCTCGCCGCGCGACCCCGAGCAGCGCGGCCTGATCCCGGGCGTCGTGATCCCCTTCAACGGCGTGCTGGTGACGCGCGACCTCGTCGAGCGCATCGGGACACCGCGCGCGGACTTCTTCATCTGGGGCGACGACGTGGAGTACCTCTGGCGCGCCGAGCGCGCGGGCGCGCGGATCGCCACCGTGGTGGGGGCACGCTTCGCGCACCCGGCCACCGACGACCTCGGCAGCCCGATGATGGGCGGCCGCACGACCTACAACCACACCGACAGCGACCTGAAGCACTACTGCATGGCACGCAACAACACCCTCAACCTGAGGGAGTACCGCGGATGGGTCTTCGTGCTGATGTTCTGGGTCAAGACGCTGTGGTTCTACCTCGTCACCCACCGCGACCCGTCCCGCGTCGTCCTCAGCGCCAAGGCGGCGTACGCCGGGCTGCGCGGCGACTTCTCGGGTCACCGGAGGTACCTCCGGTGAGTGCTCCGCCCAGCACGACGCCCGAGACCGTCGCGATCGTCGTGGTGACCTACAACCGCGCCGACCTGCTCGCCCCGATGCTCGCGGGGCTGGCGAGGCTCGAGCACGCCGCCGACCTCGTGCTCGTGATCGACAACGCGAGCACCGACCACACCCCCCAGGTGCTGGCCGACTGCACCCTGCCTGGGCTGGAGGTGCTGCGGACGGTTGAGAACCTCGGCGGCGCCGGCGGCTTCCACCTCGGCATGCGCACGGCGTACGACCGTGGGGTCGACCGGATCTGGGTGATGGACGACGACGTGGTGCCGGCCCCCGACTGCCTCACGGTGCTGCTGGCCCAGGACGAGCCGTGCCTCACCAGCGTGCGCGAGGACACCTCCGGAGCGTTGGTCGAGAAGGCCGCGACCCACTTCGACCTCCGCACGCCGTGGGCCATCAAGCCCAAGCGTGCGATGGTCGAGACCGCGTACGGCACCCGCGCCGCGATGCCGGAGCGGGTCGAGGTGCAGAACGTCGCGTTCGAGGGGTTCATGGTCCGCCGCGAGGTGATCGCCGAGATCGGGCTGCCGGACCCGGCGTACTTCATCTTCTACGACGACGTCGACCTCGCCCTGCGAGCGCAGCGCGCCGGCTACCGCATCTGGGCGGTGCGGGACGCGGTGCTCGTGCGTCAGCTCTCCTTCGACCAGCAGCACGACCTGGCGGGGTGGAAGGGCTACTTCATGTATCGCAACCTCTTCGTCGTCCACGCCCGCTACGGGGAGAACGCCCTGGTGCGCCACAAGCCGTGGCTGATCGCGCTGGTCGTCGTGCTCCTGTGCCCGCTGCGCGGGGGAGTGGCCGAGGCGCGCAACGTGCTCCGGGCCCTGCGCGACTCGCGCCGGCTGCAGACGCTCTCCGCGTCAGCGGAACCGCCGCTCAGGGACGGGTCGTGGCCTGGCTGAACGGCGCGTTCTCCTGGTCGTCCTCCGAGCGCTGGAGCTGCGGACGGAGCCCGACCCTGTTGCCGGTGACGAGCGCTGCGGCCCAGACCGTGAACGAGCCCAGGGCGGCCCCGGCGATCACGTCGACGAAGAAGTGCCAGCCGAGGTAGATGGTGGCGAGCACGGTCAGGCCGAGGAAGACCCACGAGGCGATGCGGATCCAGCGGGCCATCCCGATGTAGGTGACCACCAGGCAGATGGTGACCATGATCCCGACGTGCAGCGAGGGGAACGCCGCGATCGTCTGCAGCGTGCCGGCCTCGAAGCGGTCGGCCATGACGGCGACGCGGTCGTCCCACATGCTGTCGGCCAGCTGCGTGTTGTAGGTCTGGGGCAGGTCGGCGAACAAGCCGCGCTGCTCGTCGTTGTAGATCGGGCCGACCGACGGGAAGAGAATGTAGAACGCGGCGCCGAGGGCCCAGTCGAAGGCGACCGCGGTGACGTACCACGCGCCGGCGCGGGTGCTGCGGGTGAAGACCAGGGCGATCGCGATGCTGATCGGGACCAGGGCGATCCAGACGAAGTAGACGGTGGAGAAGAAGTGCGCCGCGATGCCGGTGCCGAACAGGTTGTGCATGACCGTGGCCGGCTCGTTGCCGAACCACAGGAACCGGTCGAGCCGGGCGAACTCGTCGTCCCACGACTTCTCGTTGATGAACGGGGCCATCGACTTGAGGTTCCGGAAGGCCGCGTAGCAGATGTACCAGGCAGTGACGCCGCCGACGGCGTAGCGCCAGTGCGCCGCCGGCCACCGCTCGCGGAGCACGTCGCGCCAGTGACGGCCCAGCGTGCTCGGGGCCCGGCGCGCGCGCCACAGGACCCGCGGCACGACGTCGAGGGCGATCGCGCCCAGGACGATGGCGGGAAAGCGGATGTAGCCGGGGATCAGGCTGTCGGGGTCGTGCACGGGCAGCTCGCCGATGGCGGCGAAGACGATCG
>NZ_JAXMNS010000084.1:0-10974 GCF_034670285.1 Nocardioides sp.
CGGACCTGCTTGACCACGGTGGTGCCAGTGCCGTCGAGGTCCAGCTCGCGATGCGCGGAGTCCGTCGCCCACCCGGCGTCGGAGAGGAAGCGTCGTCGGGCATCGTCGGTGCCGAGGGTCCAGGTCGTCGCGCGCGTGAAGCGGTCGGCGACCATCGTGTCGACGACGGCCTGGAGCAACCGGCTCCCGTGGCCCTTGCCCAGCTCGGCGGGAGCCACGACCAGCTCGGCGAGCTCGGCGTCGGCGACCGGGTCGCAGTCGGGGTCCGGCGAGGGCGTGATGACGGCGAAACCCGCCACCCGGTTGCGCTCCAGGGCCACCAGCACCCGGTTGCGGGCATCCTTCGGCCGGGCCAGGGCTGCGCGCCAGGTGGAGGCCAGCTCGGCCGGGTCGTCGGGAAGCACTCCGTCGGGGAGCAGCCCGGCGTACTGGCTGCGCCAGGACCCGAGCTGCACGGCGGCCACCGCCGGGGCGTCGTCGGCCCAGGCGATCCGGACCGAGACGTCGGCGGAAGGCGCGGGGCCGTCGGGGCGGTCGGGGGGAGTGCTCATGGCCCCGAGACTAGTGTCGGCGACATGGAGATTCGTAACCTCGGAGCGAGCGGCCTGAAGATCTCGGCCATCTCGTACGGCAACTGGCTCACCCATGGTTCCCAGGTCGAGGAGGACGCCGCGCTCGCCTGCGTGCGCCAGGCCCTCGACGAGGGGATCACCACCTTCGACACCGCGGACGTCTACGCCAACACCGCCGCGGAGACCGTCCTCGGCAAGGCCCTGGCGGGGGAGCGTCGCGCCGGTCTGGAGATCTTCACGAAGGTCTTCTGGCCCACCGGCCCCGGCAAGCACAACGACCACGGGCTCTCGCGCAAGCACATCATGGAGTCGATCGACGGCTCGCTGCAGCGCCTCGGCACCGACTACGTCGACCTCTACCAGGCGCACCGCTACGACCACGAGACCCCGCTGGAGGAGACGATGGAGGCCTTCGCCGACGTCGTACGAGCGGGGAAGGCGCTCTACATCGGTGTCTCGGAGTGGCGGGCGGAGGAGATCCGTGCGGCGCACGGGCTGGCCCGTGAGCTGCGCGTGCCGCTCGTGTCCAGCCAGCCGCAGTACAACATGCTCTGGCGCGTCATCGAGTCCGAGGTCGTGCCCACCTGTGAGGAGCTCGGTCTGGGCCAGGTCGTCTGGTCACCCATCGCGCAGGGGGTGCTCACCGGCAAGTACGTGCCCGGTCAGGCGCCGCCGGTCGGGTCGCGGGCGACCGACGAGAAGGGTGGCGACCAGATGATCTCGCGCTGGATGAAGGACGACGTCCTGACGCGCGTGCAGAAGCTGAAGCCCATCGCCGACGAGGCCGGACTGAGCATGGCCCAGCTCGCCGTCGCCTGGACGTTGCAGAACCCCAACGTGTCGTCGGCGATCATCGGTGCGAGCCGGCCCGAGCAGGTCACCGACAACGTCAAGGCCGCCGGGGTGAAGCTGGACGACGCCGCGCTCGCCGCGATCGACGAGGCGCTCGAGGGCGTCATCGAGCGCGACCCGGCCAAGACGCAGTCGCCGCGCCGCAGCGAGATGTTCGCCTGACGCCGGTCTTCACACTGGTCAGCCTCGGAGGCTGAGCAGGCGAGGGACGAGCCGTCGACGAAGCCCGGTGAGATCCGCGCCCTCCGTCCTGCGGTCGGTAGGCACCTCGCCGGGTTTCGTCACGCTCGACGAAGCCCGGTGAGATCAGCGCCCTCCGTCCCTGCGGTCGGTAGGCACCTCGCCGGGTTTCGTCACGCTCGGTCGCGACCTCGCAGGCTCGGCCGCGCTCGCTGCTCAACCACCGATGATCACTACCGATAGCAGGAGACCTCCTGCGTCGGTCTGCCTGCTATCGGTAGTGCTCGGGAAGCGACTCGCCGATCTTGACGCGGGCCTTCGGCATACGCATGAACTTCATCTGCATCGCGCGGCTCAGCGTGTAGTAGGTCGTGCCCTTCAGCGGCTCGTCGGGGAAGCGCAGCGCCATCTGCTTGCGCATCCGGAACCGGAGGACCACCAGGTCGACGATCAGCACGATGAAGAGTGGGAAGACCAGCGCGGGCACCACGAGCGAGATGATCATCAACGGGATCACGATCTCGGCGAACGAGAAGCGGCTGTCGACGAAGTCACGCAGGAAGGCGCGCACGGGGCCCTGGTCGCGGGCGAGGAGCACCTTGCCCGCCTTCATGTCGGCCCGCAGGCTCCGTGAGCTCTCGGACTTCATCGAGCGCTGGCGGGCCATCTGCTCCTTGCGGGTGCGCGGCACCTTGGCTCGCGCCCGAGCGGCGGCCTCGGCCTCCTTGCGGGAGGGGGTCGGACGACCCTTGCCGGCGGTGGTGCCGGAGGCGGTCAGCTGGGCGAGGGACTCGGCGGACGTCATCGGCGCCTCGGAGTCGGTCTTGTTGCGACGGAACACAGGGTGCTTTCTCATCGGTCTGCGGCGGGACTGCCAGGACGGCCAGTCTACCCGGAACTCCGCGGGCACCCCTCAGGCGCGTGGTGCAACGGTTGCCCGAGCCGCATAGGGTGAGGCCATGAGCATCATGAAGCGGATGAGCCTGATCTTCCGAGCCAAGGCCAACAAGGCGCTCGATCGTGCCGAGGACCCGCGCGAGACGCTCGACTACAGCTATCAACGTCAGCTCGAGCTGTTGAGCAACGTGCGTCGCGGGGTCGCCGACGTGGCGACGAGCCGCAAGCGCATCGAGCTCCAGCTCGCCCAGCTCGAGCAGCAGGGCGCCAAGCTGCAGGGCCAGGCCGAGAAGTCGCTGCAGATGGATCGCGAGGACCTCGCCCGTGAGGCGCTGACGCGCAAGTCGGCTCTCTCCGGACAGATCGAGGACCTGCGCACCCAGCACGCACAGCTGCAGGCCGAGGAGGAGAAGCTCACCAACGCCCAGAAGCGTCTCCAGGCGAAGGTCGAGTCCTTCCGCACCCGCAAGGAGACGATCAAGGCGACCTACACCGCAGCCGAGGCCCAGACCCGCATCAACGAGGCGATGTCCGGCATCGGCGAGGAGATGGGTGACGTCGGTATGGCGATCCAGCGTGCCGAGGACAAGACGGCCACGATGCAGGCCCGTGCGGGCGCGATCGACGAGTTGATCGCCTCCGGTGCCCTCGACGACGCCAGCTCGGTCAACGCCGGCGACGACATCAGTCGTGAGCTCGAGGCGATGAGCTCGAAGTCGGACGTCGAGACCGAGCTGATGCGTCTCAAGGGCCTCTCCGCCCCAGCCGCGCCTGACGCGATCGAGCCCGGTGCAGGGGAGGGCGAGCAGCGATGATCCTGCGGATCCTCGGCGAGGGGCAGTACGACGTCGCCGACCACGCGATCGACCGTCTCAACGACCTCGACGGTGCCGTCGAGGCGGCCGTCGAGGCCGGTGACGAGGCAGCCTTCACCGCCGCGCTCGCAGCGCTGTTGGACGGCGTCCGCACGGTCGGGGTGCCGCACGACCTCGACAGCCTCGACGAGTCCGACCTGATCCTGCCGCCGTCGGACGCCTCGATCGAGGACGTCCGGCACCTGCTCGCCGGCGACGGCCTGATCCCGGGCTGAAGCCTGACCAAGCGGTTGAGCACGCTGCACAGCCGCTGCACAGCCCGCGCCGGGGCAGGAGTTGGGCTCACGCGGCACACTGGACCCATGGCTCGTTCGCGTTTCGTCGGTGACCCGGGGCTGACCGCCCGCATGACCCTGGTGATGTTCCTCCTCGGCGGGCTCTTCGTGACCCTCGTCGTCTCGCTGATGGTGATCTTCGGGAGCGGTCAGGGCGGTGCCGGCATCGCGGTGCTGATCGGGATCGTCGGCATCGGGGTCGCGATCTACCAGTGGTACTCCTCCGACACCGTGGCGATGAAGGCGATGCGGGCGCGCGAGGTCTCCCCCGCCGAGGCCCCCGAGCTCCACGCCATGATCGACCGGCTCTGCACCATGGCCGACATGCCCAAGCCGCGCGTCGGCATCTCTGACACCCGCGTGCCCAACGCCTTCGCGACCGGTCGCTCGCCCGAGCGTTCGGTGGTGTGCGTGACCACGGGGATCCTCGGGATGCTCACGGCCGAGGAGCTCGAGGGCGTGCTCGCCCACGAGCTCTCCCACGTCGCCCATCGTGACGTGCTGGTGATGACGGTGGCGAGCTCGGCGGGCATCGCCGCCGGCATGCTCACCCAGGGTGCGCAGTACGGGATGATGTTCGGCGGTCTCGGCGGTCGTCGCGACAGCAACAACAACAACGGACTCCCCGTCTGGCTGCTCGTGCTGGCCGTCAGCCTCGTCGTGTACGCCGTGAGCTTCGTCCTCCTGCGGCTGCTCTCGCGCTATCGCGAGATGTCGGCCGACCGGGCCGGGGCCTACCTCACCATGAAGCCCGCGGCTCTCGCCTCGGCGCTGCAGAAGATCACCGGAGAGATCAACACCATCCCCGAGCGCGACCTTCGCCAGGTCGGCGCCGCCAGCGCGCTGTGCATCGCCCCCTCGATCCGCGGGGTGTCGCTCAAGACGTTGACCTCCACGCACCCCTCTCTCGAGCAGCGACTCGAGCAGCTGGCCGGCATCCAGGCCGAGCTGGGCCGGCCCACGCGATGAGCGGTCTTCTCTGATGGGTCTGCTGCGCAACCTGATGGGCCGCTCGCGTCCGGTCCAGGCCAATCTCGACTCGTTGTTCGCCGTGCCCAGCGCGGCGATCACGCTCCAGACCTCGATCGGGCTGGTGCCGACCGGTGACGGGGCGGTCTGCTACCGCGCGCCGGCCGGATCCGGGTTCGCCCAGGCACAGGCCGACGTTGTCGAGCTCCTCGAGAACGATGCCGACGGACCCGAGGTGAGGGTGAGCGAGGACGGCTTCGGCTACACCTGGCTCGAGGTCGACCACGAGCCCTACGACGCCGTGGCCGGCGACCTCGGTGGGTTGTGCACCGACCTCCACGCGGTCAACACGACGCTCGAGGCGGCTGGGTTCGGCCCCTCCCTCCTGTGCTCGCTGATCCCGTTCGCCGACGCCTCGGGTCGCACGCTCGGGCTGGTCTACCTCTACAAGCAGGGCACGTTCTACCCCTTCGCGCCCGCTGCGGGCGACGACCGGCGCCGCGACAACCTCCTCGAGATCCAGGTGCGCGACGCCCTGGCCGGAGAGCTGCCCGTCGAGCAGGACCTCTCGCGCTGGCTCGCCCTGTGGGGTGCTCCCGGCGTTTGACTGCCCCCGAAACATCTCCTCGCTAGCATGTCGGCCATCAGCGCCCCGTCCTCGAGCGACAGCGGGCGGACGTGGAGGAGACACCGATGGGCTCCGAGAGAGACCGCGCGAGCAGACCGCAGCTCTCCCGACGTGCGGTGGTGCACGCGGCGGCGACCACCGCGTGGGCAGCCCCAGTAGTGCTGGTGGCGAGTGCTGCACCGGCACGCGCGTCCGTGTCCGGTGAGCCCCAGGTGCGGGCTGGCAGCATCGTGTCGTCGCGCGACAACAACCAGCTTGACGTGTCGGTGACGTTCACCAACGACAGCACGGCGGACACCTCGGGGCTGACGGTCCTGGTGAGGTTCAACGACTCCACGACCGCCACCGCTGCGCTCACCCAGGCACCGACCGGCGTAGCGGGTGGGTTCGCCTACGTGGGGATCGACGCCCCGGCGACCACCTCCCGGACCTACGAGTTCGTCAGGCTCGATCCGCAGCTGACCGGATCCGGTGCGCCGGCCACCGCCACAGCGACGCTGGGCTTCAGGATCCGCGTCTACCCGCTGGCAGCGGGCAACTATCTCGGAACCATCCTCGTGACCCCGGTGCCCACCGGCCCGCAGGGCGGGTCGGGCACACCGGCAGGCCCGACGCCTTACACGTGATCAGCGCCGCCCAGAGAGACGAGACTTCCCGATGACCGACCCGCAGCCCGTTCCGCCTGCTCAGCCCGCAGACCCCGGCCGGGGCCCCAGCGTCGTCAACCGCCGAAGCGTCGTCGTCGGTGCCGGGGCCGCCGCCTGGACGGTCCCGCTGATCGTCGCGGCCTCCAGGGCCTCGGCCAGTGCCGTCTCGGGTGGCGCGCCGGCTGTCGTGGTCAGCGAGGTCACCGGGGTCCGACGCACCGCCTTCGGGGGGATCGTCGACTGCGCGATCACCTTCACCAATGAAGGCCCGGTGGACGCGACCGCCCTGAGCGTCGTCGTCGACTTCGTCGTCGCCGTCCCCGGGACGTCGGTGGCCTACGGGGTCGACGACGTCTCCGCCCCGTGGACCAGCAGTCCCTACACGGTCACCGCGGGAAACTTCAGCGTCACGTTCGTCCGAGCCGGTGGCCTGGCGGCCTCCCAGTCGGACACGTTGCGGTTCACCATCAACTCGGCCATGGGCGTTGGCAACATCGTCGTCGCCGCTCCGACCACCACGCCCACCGGCGCCAACACGGGGGCGACCGGGGTGTGGGGCGACGAGGCGGCGGTCGACGTGGACATCACCTCGATCAGCTCACCCCTCGACAACGGCAACATCTTCATCACGTTCAAGAACAACGGCGTGGTCGTGGCACCCAACCAGACGGTGGAGGTGACGATCACGCCCACGACGGGCACGATCTCCTACAGCAACGCCGGAGACGACAACCCGGAGTTCTACACGGTGTCCCCGTCGTCGGTGGCCGAGACCTCGAGCCCGATGACCCTCAGGTTCTCCAGCCCGCTGCCGATCGAACGGGACGTCTCGAAGTCGTTCTCGTTCTTCATCGGCCAGTCCGGCACCGGCACCATCTCGGCGACCGTGACCGAGCCGACGTCGGCCAACAACAACACCGAGGTCGGGTCCTACCTGTGATCCGACCCGAGACCGAATCCGTATCCACAGCCATGACAGGGGCACGAGCAGCGTGACGAAGTCCCGTACGGCGCAGGACCGCTCCCGCGTCGCCGAGCTCGATCGCCTCGACATCATCGATCACGCACCACGCAACGAGCTGCTCGCCATCGTCGAGCTGGCCGCTCGCGTCTGCGGGACGCCGATGGCGACGATCAACCTGATCGACGACGTCGCGCAGCACCAGGTCGCTGCCTTCGGGTTCGACGCGGCCGTGTGCAGCCGCGAGGACTCGATGTGTGCCCACGTGCTGGACGAGGACACTCCGATCGTGGTCGCCGACGCCTCGCTCGACCCGCGCTTCATGCACAACCCGTTCGTGACGGGCGCCATCGGACACGTCCGTTTCTACGCCTCCCACAAGCTGGTGACGCTGTCCGGCGTCACCATCGGCACCTTGTGTGTCTTCGACGAGAGCCCGCGCGAGCTGGACCGGACCCAGGTCGACGCCCTCTCCACCCTCGCCGACCGGATCGTCGACGTCCTCGAGCTGGGTTGGCGCAGCCGTCAGCTGGCGGCGTCCAACGAGCGGCTCTCGACCTTCGCCGGCCGGGTGAGCCACGACCTCAAGACACCCCTGGCGACGCTGTCGATGTCGCTCGGCCTGCTCCGGGAGCAGCTGGCCGACGGGCTCGACGCCGACGGCGCCTACCGGCTGCTCGAGCGGGCGATCAACGGCTCCCACCGGATGGCGGCGATGATCGACGACGTGCTGTCCTACGCCTCGCTGGGCGGAGGGCTCTCGGTGATGTCGGTCGCCCTGGACGACGTCCTCGACGAGGTCCTCACCGAGCTCGAGGTGCCGCTGGCCGACGCGGAGGTCACCCGCTCCGAGCTGCCCGTGGTCTCGGGGGACCGCACCCAGCTGCGCTCACTGATCCAGAACCTGCTCGACAACGCCTCGAAGTACCGCGACCCCCAGCGCCGGCTGGTCCTCGACATCTCCGCCGTCGAGCACGACGGCCGATGGCGGGTCCTCATCGCCGACAACGGCCGCGGGGTGCCGGAGACCGAGCGCGAGCGGGTCTTCGAGCCGCGTGTGCGTCTCTACGCCGACGGGTCGGGCTCGGGCATCGGCCTCGACACCTGTCGCCGCGTCGTGCAGGCCCACGGCGGCACCATCGAGCTGCTCGAGACCCCTGGCGGAGGCGTCACGATGGCCTTCGAGCTCCCCGGCTGAGTCCTCGGGGAGAGCCGGCCGCCGTCAGTCGCGGTGCGACTTGCCGGGCAGGTCGAGCATCCGCTGCAGGGCGACCAGGGCGTCGCGCTCGGTGTCGGGGTCGACCTCGATGCGGTTGACGACGGTGCCGGCGACGAGTGACTCCAGCGCCCACACGAGGTGGGGCAGGTCGATGCGGTTCATCGTGGAGCAGTAGCAGACGTTCTTGTCGAGGAACACGATCCGCTTGTCGGGGTGCTCGTTGGCCAGGCGCTGCACCAGGTTGAGCTCGGTGCCGATCGCCCAGGCCGACCCGCTCGGGGCGGCCTCGATCGTCTTGATGATGAACTCCGTCGACCCCACCAGGTCGGCCTTGAGCACGACCTCGTGCGTGCACTCGGGGTGCACGAGGATCTGGACGTCGGGGATCGTCGCGCGAAGCTCGTCGACGACCTTGGGGGAGAACCGGCCGTGGACGGAGCAGTGGCCCTTCCACAAGATCATCTTGGCCTCGCGCAGCTCCTCGACGGTGAGGCCGCCGCCGGGCAGGTGCGGGTTCCACACGACGCACTCGTCCAGCGAGATCCCCATCTGGAGCACCGCGGTGTTGCGGCCGAGGTGCTGGTCGGGGAAGAAGAGCACCTTCGCGCCGGCGTCCAGGCCGCCCTTCTGCTCGAAGGCCCACTCGAGAGCGACGTCGGCGTTGGATGACGTGCACACGACGCCGCCGTTGCGCCCGCAGAACGCCTTGATGTCGGCGCTGGAGTTCATGTAGGTGACGGGCACGACGCTGTCCTGCACCCCTGCCGCGGCAAGCGCCTCCCAGGCGGCCTCGACCTGCGGGAGCCGCGCCATGTCGGCCATGGAGCACCCGGCGGCCAGGTCGGGAAGGATGACCTGCTGCTCGGGGCCGGTGAGGATGTCGGCGGACTCGGCCATGAAGTGGACCCCGCAGAACACCACGAACTCGGCGTCGGGTCGTCCGGCCGCGTCGCGCGCGAGCTTGAAGGAGTCACCGGTGACGTCGGCGAACTGGATGACCTCGTCGCGCTGGTAGTGGTGCCCGAGCACGAACAGGCGCTCGCCGAGGGCCTCCTTGGCCGCCAGCGCGCGGGCCACGAGATCGGGGTCGGAGGCCGCAGGCAGGTCGCCGGGACACTCGACCCCGCGCTCCGACGCGCGGTCGACGCCTCGTCCGAGGGGCAGGAGCGGAAGGTCCACGGTGGTCATGGGTCCATCCTAGGCGTCGCCCGGACGTCAGAGCAGGGCACCGTTGTGCAGGTAGGGCGTCGGGGGCGCCATCTGGCGCAGCGCCAGGTAGCCGGCGGTGTGCAGGTCGAGCCGAGCGGCCAGCGCGACGTCGATCGCCCACTCGTTGGCAGCGGTGACGTGCGGGACCGTCGTCGCCGCCGGGCCGTCGGCCAGAACGGTCCACAGCAGGCGGGAGGCGGTGAGCCGGTTGTCGGCCGCCAGGAGAGCGGGTCCGCCGTCGTCGTCGACGTAGGCGTAGCCCGACCCGGTGCTGGAGTCGGAGACGATCAGCCGCCCCCGGCTGAGCATGAAGGGGTGGTCGACGCCGTGGGCGGCGCCGCGGGCGCGTCGGTCGAGGGAGTCCATGAGGTCGATGTCGGACGCCGACCCCTCGCGGACCTTCTCCACGACGGGGATCGTCGAGCGGTCGACCGTGCCGCGCAGGAACATCTGCGGGTGCAACGAGAAGCCGGCCTGTCGGTAGCGGCGCACGGCCCGGACGTCGGAGGACGACGAGAGCATCCCGCGCAGGCATCCCCGACCGTGGTGCAGCGCGGCGTCGAGGAGCGGAGTGCCGATCCCGGCTCCCTGGAGCCCGGGCAGGACGGCGTACGTGGCCAGGGTCCGGAGCTTCTCGCGCACCGTCGACGTCGCGAAGCCCGCCATCTCGTCGCCGACCTCGGCGACCCAGCAGCCTCCGGGGTCGGTGGCCAGCAGGTGAGCGGTGCGCTCGCTCCAGGTGTCGGCGCGCGAGGCGCTGCGGGGTTCCGGGGCCGGCCACGACCCCGGCAGCATGCGTCGGTCGAGATCGACGAAGGCCTCGGCGCAGAGCCGCTCCGCGACCGGCACGTCAGCAGGCACCATGGGTCGGATCCGCACGTCGCTCACCGGACCACCCTAGGGACCGGTCAGGATGGGGGCATGCGAGTTCTGGTGGCACCCGACAAGTTCGCCGGCACCCTCACCGCAGTGGAGGCTGCCGAGGCGATCGCCACCGGCTGGCGCCGGCACGCCCCGGACGACGAGCTCGACCTGGCGCCGATGGCCGACGGCGGGCCCGGCTTCGTCGACGTCCTCCACGCTGCCCTCGGCGGGGAGCTGTTGATGCTGACCGTGGAGGCGATGCACGGAGAGCCGGTGCCGGCCACGATCCTGCGCGTCGGTGACACCGCCTACATCGAGAGCGCCCAGGCGTGTGGGCTGCCCTTGCTGCTGGACGCTGGTGGCGGGGCCGAGTTCGCCACGAGCGAGGGCGTGGGCGACCTCATCCAGGCGGCCATCGACGGCGGGGCCACCAAGGTCGTCGTCGGTCTCGGAGGTTCGGGCACCAACGACGGGGGAGCAGGGGTGCTGGCCGCCCTCGGAGCCACCTCTGACGGGCAGCTCGACGCCGGCCCGATCTGCTTCGGCCACCTGACGACGGTCGACCTCGCCCCGGCGAAGAAGCGTCTCGAGGGGATCGAGCTCGTGATGGCCTCCGACGTCGACAACCCCCTCACCGGTCTCTTCGGAGCCACCAAGACCTACGGGCCCCAGAAGGGCATCTACGACGACAAGATCGTCCAGGTCGACGCCTGGCTCGAGCGCACCGCGGCGCCCGCCGCCGCGCAGCGCTTCGTGCTCGAGGGCCGCGCCGACGTGCTGCGCGCGCTGGCCGCCCAGGAGCGAGACGCCCGCCGCTGACGGCCGA
>NZ_JAXMNS010000085.1:0-10968 GCF_034670285.1 Nocardioides sp.
GTCAAGGTGCTCGACTTCCGAGCCCCCAACACCGACCCCGACGGACGCGACACGGTGCAGGCCTACCTGCGCCACCTCGCCCGCCACCCGGCGACCGCACGTCGCGTCGCGCGCAAGATCTGCGTGAAGTTCGTCAGCGACAACCCCTCCGAGTCCCTCGTGGAGCACCTCGCCGACGTCTACCTGCGCAACGGCACCGCGATCCGCCCGGTGCTGCTGGCGCTCGTGGCCAGCAAGGAGTTCAAGCGCTCGGTCGGGGCCAAGGTGCGCGACCCCTCCGAGGAGATCGTGGCGACCTACCGGGTCCTGCGGGTGCGCCTCACCGACCCGCCGGAGGGCGACAACAGCCACGCGGCGCACGCGATCCTGTGGCAGGCGAGCTCGATGGGCTCGATCCCGTTCGAGTGGCCGCGCCCTGATGGCCAGCCCATCGACAACCAGTCGTGGTCGTCGCCGGCTCGGCTGCTCGCCTCGATGGAGACGCACTGGGCCATGTCGGGCGGCTGGTGGCCGAGCCAGGGCATCCGCTACCGCAGCGCGCAGGCCTGGCTCCCCCGCAAACGGATCCGCTTCGACCTGCTGGTCGACCACCTGTGCCAGCAGCTGCTGGGTCGCGGGTCGACCAAGCGACTTCTGAAGGCCTGCGTCGAGTCCTGCCACGGGGACTGGCGGGTCCGGCCCTCCACGGTGATCACCGCCGATCACGCGCTCGTGCGGTGGGGCTTCCACCGCGTGCTCGCCACCATCCTCGCTTCCCCCGAACATCTCTCCCGCTGAGGACCCCTCGATGATCAAGCGAACAGCCCCACGACGCGCCGCCCAGGCGGCCTGCTGCCCCGAGTACGCCGGCGTCAGCCGCCGCGGCCTCCTGAGCGGCGGTCTCGCAGTCGGCACGACGGCCGTCCTCGGGAGTGCCGTCGTCACCGCGGCACCGGCGAGTGCGGCCGCTGCGGGAGCGGTGATGGTCGTGCTGTCACTCCGCGGCGCCGCTGACGGCCTCTCCCTGGTGGTTCCCTACAACGACCCCGTCATCAAGAACGGCAGCGCCCGTCCGAAGATCGGCATCCCCGCCGGCCGGCTCCTGGCGACCAACGGGACCTTCGGCCTCCACCCCGAGCTCGCCCCGGTGCTGCCGCTCTGGAACGCCGGCGAGATGGCCGCGGTCCACGCCACCGGTCTGCCCGCCCCCAACCGCTCCCACTTCGCGGCGATGGAGGAGATCGAGGACGCCAACCCGGGGTCGACCACACGAGAGGGCTGGTTGAACCGCCTGATCGGTGACCTCCCCGGCACCTCCCCGCTCCAGGGCTTCGCCGTCGGCGGGGGCGTCGTCCCGACGTCGCTCTACGGCACGCACCCGGTGATGTCGGCCGGCGACGTGGAGTCGGTCGGGTTCGCCGGCGTGGACGGTGACGACGGCAGCCGGCTGCGCTCCCTGCACACGCTCTGGGACCGCAAGGGCGGACCGTTGGGATCGGCCATGAGCGCGACGTTCGGATCCGTGCGCGACTTCGCACCGGCGCGCGACACCAGCGACGGCAAGTCCTCCTACCCCAACACCGACCTCGGACGGGCGCTCAGCGAGGTGGCCCGGATCATCCGTGGCGACGTCGGCGTCGGTGTGATCACCGTCGACCAGGGTGACTGGGACATGCACTCCGGGCTCGGCACCCTCGACTGGGGCTCGATGCGCAACAACGCCCGTGAGCTCGCCGAAGCACTCGCCGCCTTCTTCGACGACCTCGGCAACCAGCGGAGCAAGGTCACGCTCGTGGCGTTCAGCGAGTTCGGACGCCGCGTCCAGGAGAACGCCAACTACGGCCTCGACCACGGCTACGGCAACGTGATGCTGCTGGCCGGCGCCGGGGTCAAGGGCGGCTACTACGGAACGATGCCGCCGCTCAGCGCTGCGCTCGACGCCGACGTCCCGGTCACCACCGACTACCGCAGCGTGCTCTCGGAGGTCGTGACGACGCGACTCAAGGCCTCCCGAGCGGCGGTCTTCCCCGGCTTCAGCCCCGAGCCGGTCGGCGTCATGACGTCGCTGTAGTAATCCCCCGGCGGGGCCGCCCGCCGCCGAAGCGGTCGCTGACACCTCGGTCGTCGAGCACCTGGTAGGGCGCAGGGGACGACGCCGCCCGTCGCCGCAGCGCCGCGAGCGGCACCGCGTCGCGCCCGGCGGTGATGAGCAGGTTGCCCGCTCGCCGCCCCTTGAGCGTCGCGGGCTCCGCGCTGACGACCAGCGAGCCGAACACCTCACGCAGCCCGGCCACGGTGTCGCGCGCGAGGGTGAAAGGCGCGGCGTCGGCGAGGTTGAGGAGGTAGCAACCTCCGGGGGCGAGCACCCGGGCCACGTCGGCCAGGTGCGCGACGTCGAGCAGCTCGCTCGGGACCTCGCCGTCCCGGAAGGCATCGACCACCACGACGTCGGCGAAGTCGTCGCGCAGCGCCGCGATGCCGCGGGCGCCGTCCGTGGCTCGCACCTTGATGCCGCTGCGGCGTGGCAGCGGCAGCACCTCGCGCACGCGTTCGGTGAGGGCCTCGTCCGGCTCGAGGACGACCTGGGCCGACGTCGGCCGGGTCGTCGCGACGTAACGAGGAAGGGTCAGGCCCGCGCCACCGACGTGCACCACCCGGATCGGGACCCCGTCGGGGGCCACAGCGTCGAGGACGTCGCCGATGCGCCGGACGTAGTCGAAGACGAGCCTCGTCGGGTCGGCGAGGTCGACGAAGGACTGGTCGCGACCGCCGACGCGCACGACGTACGACTCGGGTCCGCCCTCGGCGAGGATCTCCAGCACGTCTCGACTCCTCCCCTGGACGACGATGGCTGTGACACGATACGTAACCATGCGCGTCCCCCGAACGAACGCGGCTCCGTCGAGCCTGCGTCCGGCCACTGCCCTGCTGCTCGTGTCGGCCCTGCTCACCGCCCTCCTGGCCTTGGCCGTCGCGGGGCCGGCTCCCGCACGCGCACTGCCGGCCGAGGAGCTCGACGTCCCGTCGATGCCCGCAGACTGCTTCGGTCCAGCCCAGACCTCGGGCGAGCCGACCGTCTGTCGCTACAACAAGTTCCGCAAGAAGCGGCCGACGGTGGTGCTCTGGGGTGACTCCCACGCGTGGATGTACATCCCGGCCCTGCGGAAGGCCGTGCGCGGGCAGCGCGTCAACTTCACCAGCTTCGTCGCCGGCAGCTGTCCTCCGATCGCGACCACCACCACCCCGGACGAGAGCTACTCCGGCAAGTGCGAGCGCAGCAACGTCAACGCCCTGGCCTTCGTGAAGAAGCTGCACAAGCGGGGTAGCGCCGTGAAGGTGATCCTCGGCTCCAACTGGAGCGGGTTCCGCATCGCCCACCGCGAGATCGCGATGGAGGGCGCCGGCACCGACTCCGGCTACGACGACTACACCCGCAAGATGGTGGCACTGAGCCACGAGGGGACACCGCGTCTCTTCCGCCGGCTCGGCAAGCTCGGGGTGGACGTCGACGTCATCGCCCAGGCCGCGGTGATCCCCGAGCGCGTCGCCGGCTGCGCCGACGGCAACGACCCCTACGCCTGCGACATCCCGCGGTGGCGTGCCCTGCCCGAGGAGGGACGCACCGACAGCTGGCTGCGCTCGCAGATGAAGAAGCTCAAGGGCGCTCCGCGCTACCTGCTCGCCCGAGACGCCTACTGCTTCGAGCGTGTCTGCAGCGGCAGCGTCGACGGCATCTTCACCTGGTACGACAAGCTCCACCTCAGCGCGACCCGGACCGCGGCGCTGTCGTCGTACTTCCGTCCGAGCGTCCTCTCGCTGCGTCGCTGAGGCGGACCCCGCTGGCGGAAAACTAGAACGTGTTATAGAACTGCCGCATGACCTTGAGCAACGACGCGGCTGCTGCCGCCGTGAACCGCTACCTCGCGCTGGTGTCCGACGGGACCGCCGACGAGATCGCCGCGCTGTACGCCGAGGACGCCACGCTGGAGGACCCGGTCGGCTCCGCCGTCCTCACCGGGCGCGACGCCATCCGGGCGTTCTACGGCGCGCTGGAAGGTCTCTCGATCACCACTTCCCTGATCACGCTGCGCACCTGCGCCGGCGAGGCGGCGTTCCACTTCCGGGTCGAGACCGACACCGGCGCGGGAGTGGCCACCATGGAGCCGCTGGAGGTCATGACCTTCGCCTCGGACGGCAAGATCGCCTCGATGCGCGCCTGGTGGTCCGACGCAGACCTCGTCTTCACCTGATCCTGCTCACGTGAGCGCCATCGGCGTGGCACGATTCTCCTGACATGGGACCTTCGAACCTCGCCGTCGCCGCCGCTCCTGCCGGCCGCCGACGCCTGCTCCTCAACCTGCTGGCGCTCGCGCTGCTCCTGCCCACTCTCGTGGGGGCACCGGCCACGGCGGCCCCTGCGACCGCAGTGATCACTGGCGCCACGACTGGCCCCACCACGGGTCCCTCCACCGGAGCCGGCTTCGAGCGGGGCGTGCCACCCACCACGGAGGCGGACTTCCCGCGGATGCCGCGCGAGTGCTACGAGTCCGACGGCGTCACGGTCAACGACCAGCCGTGCCGGGTGACCCGCTTCGGCGCGAAGCGTCCGACGCTGGTGGCTTGGGGCGACTCGCACGCCTGGATGTACCTGCCCGCCCTGCGCCGCGAGGCGCGCAAGCAGCGGGTCAACCTCACGATGATCGTGCTCGGCAGCTGCCCCGTCGCACTCCCGCTCCCGCGCTCGCGTGGGTTCGGCCGCAGCGGCTGCGAGAACCGCAACCTCAGGACCCTCGACTACCTGCGCAGCCTCGAGAAGCGCTCCAGGGCCGACGTGAGCGTCCTGGTGGGAGGCTTCTGGTCGGGCTACCGCCAGGCCTACCGACGCCAGCGCCAGGCCGACCGGACCGGCAGCGACTCGGGCCTCAGCAGCTACCAGCGTCACATGAGCACGCTCGCCGTCGAGGGGGCGCCGCGGATGTTCGAGCGCCTGGGGAGGATGAAGCTGGACGTCGACCTCATCGGTCAGGCCGCCACGGTGCCGCTCGACCCGCGTCCCTGCCCAGCAGGGCGTGAGCCCTACCAGTGCAACCTCCCGCGCGAGGCTGCGCTCGACCGCGAGCAGAACAACCGTCGGTGGATCAAGCGCAACCTCCGGGTGCCGCTCTCCGGCCGCCCGGTGCTGGTCGACGCCACTCCCGGCTACTGCACGGCCACGACGTGCCGGGCCCGCGTGGGTGGTGTCAACACCTACTACGACGACATCCACCTCGGCGCGAAGCTCGCGAAGACGTTGACCGGCTACTTCAAGCCCGTCATCCGCGACCTCACATGACGCCCCTCGCCATCCGGCGCCTGCTGATCCGCTGGGCCGTGTGCCTGGTGACGGCCGGTGTGCTCGGGCTCCCCGTCGCGGCAGCGTGGGCGGTCACCCACACGAGCGTCGAGCAGCTGATCGGCACCACGCCGACCACCTTCACCCTCAGCACACAGGGGCAGAGCGAGCTGCGGCTCGGGATCGCCGGCACGGTCTACGTGCCGCGAGCCGTGGGACCGCTCGGTGTGGTGGCGAGCGTCGACGGACCCGGAGACCCGGGGGCCGGCGACGGCGACCTCGCCAACTACGTGCGACCCGAGATGCTGCGCCTCTACACCGGCATCTTCCACGACCCCGGGCCGGCGATCGATCAGTACGTCGGCCTGGTGCAGACCGAGCTGACCCACCAGCTGCGACTGGCGATCCTGACCGTCACCCTGGCCGGCGGCACGCTGCTGCTCGCGCTGACCTACCTGCTCCCGCTCCGGCCGCTGAGTGGGCGACGTGCCCGCCTCCGGGTGGTCGGCGTCGCCGCACTCGGGCTGCTCACCACGACGTCGTTGGGCGCCGTCCAGGTGCTCGGCTCCCCCGGTCACCGGGGCGCGACCGAGGGCGTCTATCCGCTCGCCGTCCTGGACGGCACGCTCGCCGCCGGGGCCACGACCAACTCACCTGTCTTGCGTGCGCTCACCGGCGGCGCCCTGGCCAAGGCCCAGGTCCTGATCACGCGCCAGGAGAAGGCCGAGGCGCGCTACCGCAGCGCCGCGCTCGCCGACCTGGAGTCGCGACGGCTGCTGATGAGGGGTCCCCGCGACGGCGAGACCGCCGTGATCATGCAGTCCGACATGCACTGCAACACCACGATGATCCGCCTCCAGACCGCCGTCGTGGAGCTCCTCAACGAGCAGTACGGCGACGACGTCCCGGCGCTCATGGGCATCACCGGCGACCTCACGACGAACGGCACCGCCGCCGAGGGCACCTGCATCCGGGGTGAGCGGGCCGTGATGGGCGACGGACCCGTGGCCGTCGTCACCGGCAACCACGAGTCCGAGGTGAGCGCCGAGCAGATGGCCGACTCCGGTATGACCGTGCTCGAGGGCTCGATCGAGGAGCTCGCCGGCGTGCGGGTGCTGGGCGACGGCGACCCGAGTCGCAGCGAGCTCTTCGGCGCCACCACGCTGCGTGGCGAGGAGGGGCAGGCCGACGTCGGGTTCAGGTTGCGCGACGTGGCTGCCGACGCCGACGCCGACGAACGGCCGGACCTCCTGCTGGTGCACGAGGCGTACGCCGCGCAGGCGTTCCTGGACGTCGAGAGCGTCAGCTCGCTGCTCACCACGAACGACGTGTCGCTGACGGTCGCCCCGCCGGACGGTGACGACGGCATCGACGACGTCCCCGCGAGTGCGGTGTTCTACGGGCACTGGCACCGCTCGATCGAGCCGCGCGTGATCTGGAACTCCGACGGCACGTGGACGTTCCTGAT
Source organism: Nocardioides sp. (assembly GCF_034670285.1). Taxonomy (GTDB): domain Bacteria; phylum Actinomycetota; class Actinomycetes; order Propionibacteriales; family Nocardioidaceae; genus Nocardioides. The sequence goes on from NZ_JAXMNS010000085.1 coordinate 6,780, forward strand.
GGAGCTCGACACGACCGGCGGGGCGGTCGACACCCCCACCATCAACAACTTCTCGACACCGTGGTCCAAGCCCCAGCAGGACGCGTCGTTCCCGGTGATCTTCCTCGACGACGAGACCCGGATGGTGACCGGCTACCAGCTCTACCGCTTCGAGACCGACGGCACCGCGGTGATCGAGCCGCTGGTGTCGATCGGCACGCCGGGCGGGCCGGTCGATGACGCCGCTTCCGACTCCGAGACGGCTCCCGAGGTCGAGACACCGACCGTCTCGGAAACACCGGCCGCGGCTGAGTGACCGCTGCCGGTCGCACTACCCTCGGGCGCATGCTCTCCACCACCCGCACCGGTCCGGTCAGCCTGCTCGAGCTCCAGCGCGAGGAGCGTCGCAACGCCCTCGACCTCGAGCTCTGCCGGGCGATCCACACCGCCGCGCAGACCGAGGTCGACGCCGGCGCGCGGGTGCTGGTCATCACCGGGTCGGGCTCGTCGTTCTGCTCGGGTGCGGACCTCAACGGCGTGTACGGCGAGGAGTTCCTCGAGGCGCTGTACGGCATGCTGCACGGCCTCGCAGCGCTCCCTGTCCCGATCCTCGCCGCCGTCAACGGCCCCGCGATCGGTGCCGGCACCCAGCTCGCCCTGGCCTGCGACCTCCGCGTCGGCGACGCGACCGCGCGATTCGGCGTGCCCACGGCCCGCAACGGCATGGCCGTCGACTCCTGGACGATGCGGACGTTGGCTCACGTGGCCGGAGGCGGCGTGGCACGCAGGCTGATGATCGCTGCTGAGCTGATCGATCGGGACGCGGCGCTGCAGTGCGGCCTCGTCGACCGGTCCGGCACCCTCGAGGACACCCTGGCGTGGGCCCAGGAGATCGCCACGCTCGCGCCGCTGACGCTGGCGCACAACAAGGCGGTCCTCAACGGGGCCGGCGACGACGAGGTGGCGCGCTCCTTCGCCGCCTGCTGGGCCAGCGACGACGTGCGTGAGGCAGCCACGGCCCGCACCGAGAAGCGACGACCGGTCTTCACCGGCCGCTGACCCACTGCTGGACCAGCCCCATGGCCGGGTACAGCTAGCCGGCGTCGGAGAAGTCGAAGATCACGTCGCTGCCGTCGACCTCGGTGACGGTGACGGTGATCTCGACCGTCGTGTCGTCGTCGAAGGTCACCAGGCAGTCCTGGGTGGCGCCGACCTCGCCCTCGAGGTCACCGTCGCAGGACACCGAGGCGACGCCGTCCTCACGGCCGACCTCGGCCTCGAGGTCGGACTGCGCGACCGTGACCGCGCAGCCGGACATCAGCACGGCCAGGGCCGCCAAGGACGCTGCGACAGCGCTGCGAGTACGCATGCTCGGACCCTCTCAGATTTCCGGCTGCTCACCCAGGGTGGACCAGTCCACCCCTCTGCGCCGACTCAGGCGCGCTCGGCCAGGCGACGTCGCGCGCGCTGCTCACGCAGGCCGCGCACCAGCTCGCCGCCGACGAAGCCCGAGGCGGCCCGGGCGGGGTGCAGCCCGGGGGCGACGTCGCGGCCGTCACCGAGCCGGCCGATCTGCACCTCGTACCACTCCGACTCGCCGGCCATCCCGGCCACGGTCGGCAAGGTGTACGACGGCAGCTCGATGCCCGCGGCGCCCTTCAGCAGTGCGTGAGGCAGGTCGGGATCGATCGCCAGCGGACGCCCGAGGCCGATGAGGTCGACCGCTCCCCCAGCCAGCAGCGCCTCCATCGCGGCTCGGGTGCGGATGCCACCGGTGAGCATGATCGGCACCTCGGGGGCGGCGCGTCGCGCGCGCTGGGCGAAGGCCGCGAAGTAGGCCTCCTTCACCGAGGCGAGGTGAGGGACCGGGGTCTCGTCGACGCCGATCCCGAAGAGGGCCGGGCTCTCGTAGGTGCCGCCGGACACCTCGATCAGGTCGACGCCCTCCTCCACCAGGAGGCGCACGACCTGCTCGGCGTCGTCCTCGGTGAACCCGCCGTGGCGGAAGTCGGAGGAGTTGAGCTTGACCGCGACCGTGAAGCCGTCGCCGGTGGCCTGACGCGCGGCACGCACCGAGGCGAGCAGGGCACGCGCCCGGCCGGCGACGTCGCCGCCCCAGGCGTCGGTGCGGCGGTTGACGTGGGGAGAGAGGAACTGGGCGAGCAGGTAGCCGTGAGCAGCGTGGATCTGGACGCCGTCCAGACCCGCCTTCTCGCACAGTGCTGCGGCGGTGCCGAACGACTCCACGATCTCGTCGATCTCCCCGGACGCCAGGGCCCGCGGCTTGCCGAACAGCCCCATCATCGGCACCGCGCCGGAGGCACTGGGCGCCACCGGGGTGCGGGCGATGAAGCGGTTGGTCTGCCGGCCCGGGTGGTTGAGCTGGGCGATGATCGGCGTCGTGCCCGCGGCCTGGCGCACCCGGCCGAGCCGGACGACGTCGAGATGGCGGTCGGCGACGATGTTGCGGCTGCGCTCGAGGAAACGACGGTCGACCATGAGGTTGCCGGTCACCAGCAGCCCGCTGCCACCCTCGGCCCAACGCCGGTAGAGACGCTCGTGCCGTCCGGTCGGCTGGTTGGCCGCGTCGGCGAGGTTCTCGGTCATCGCGGCCTTGACGATGCGGTTGGGGAGGGTCAGGCCGCTGGGCAGGGTGAGGGTCTGGTCGAGGAGGGACACGGGCCGAGTGTAGAGGTGGACCGACGGGCAGACTGGCCTCATGACGCAAGACGTTCACCCCACCTTCGGGGTCCGCGTGGTGGAGGTCGGCCAGGTGCGGGTCCGACCCGACAACGTCGCGGCCACCTGGCGTCCGATGCTCTGGTGGACCCTGACGTCGCGGCGGTGGACCGCCTGGCTGCCGGTCAACGTCGTCGTGATCGAGCACCCGAGCGGCACGGTGCTCTTCGACACCGGCCAGGACCCTGCCTCCGTGGAGGACCCGTCGTACTACCCGGGTGGGCTGCTCGGATGGATCTACCGTCGGCAGGCCCAGTTCCGATTTCCCGACGGTGGTGGTCTCGCGGAGGCCCTGCGCGCCGTGGGCGTCGAGCCGCACAAGGTGTCGATCGTCGCGCTGTCGCACCTGCACCAGGACCACGCCGGCAACCTCGCAGAGGTCAGCCACGCGCGGGTGCTGGCCGACCCGCGCGAGCTCGCGCTGCTGGACGCGCGGTCGCCCGAGACGCACGGACTGCTGCGCACGCACCTCGACGTGCCGGGGCTCGCCCTGACACCCGTGGACTACGCGCCCCTGGGCGACGACGGGCTGGCGCCGTTCGCCGAGGCCCATGATCTCCACGGTGACGGGTCCCTGCTCCTGCTGCCGACGCCCGGGCACTCGGCCGGGTCGATGTCGATGCTCGTACGACGTGCGGACTCACCGCCGCTCCTGCTCGTCGGGGACGTGACCTACGACCCCGAGGTGCTGGCCACCGGACGAGTGCCGGGCACGGGAGCCACCGCCGTCCAACGGCGGACGACCGCGCGGATCAACGCGCTGCGTGCCCGGCTGCCCGAGCTGGTGGTCGTCGCGTCGCACGATCCGGCAGCGTCGTCACGGGTGGAATGCCGGTGACCTCGGCGCCGTTGACCAGGCACCTGGCGCAAGCGCCCTGATCACCTCGGAGGACCCGTGCACATCGGCATCGACAGCTTCGTCTCGCAGGTCACCGACCCCACCACCGGCCACGTCGTCGGACCGGCGGAGCGGATGGCGCACCTCCTCGAGGAGATCGAGCTGGCAGACCGCTCCGGCCTCTACTCCTTCGGCATCGGCGAGCACCACCGCGAGGAGTACTACGACTCCGCGCCGCCGGTGATCCTGGCCGCCGCTGCGGCACGCACGAGCCGGATCCGGCTGGGTAGCGCGGTGGCGGTGCTGAGCGCCAACGACCCGGTGCGCGTCTTCCAGCAGTTCGCGACCCTGGACCTGATCTCCCAGGGGCGCATCGACCTGGTCGTGGGCCGGGGGTCCTTCACCGAGGCCTTCCCGCTGTTCGGGCTGGACCTCGGCGACTACGACGAGCTCTTCAGCGAGAAGCTCGACCTGCTGCTCCGGCTGCGCGACTCGCCCCAGGTGACGTGGACGGGGCGACACCGTCCGCCGTTGACCGGGCAGGGGGTCTACCCGCGCCCGGTGCAGGATCCCCTCCCGATCTGGGTCGGTGTCGGCGGCACCCCCGAGTCGTTAGTTCGCGCCGGACACCAG
>NZ_JAXMNS010000086.1:0-10871 GCF_034670285.1 Nocardioides sp.
TCTCGGGCGATCCTGGTGCCCGAGGCGGGTCATTTCCTGCAGGTGGAGCAGCCGGACGTCGTCAACGCGCACATTTCGACGTTTCTGAGAGAAACCTGAAACCGCAGGTCAGCGCGTCGTATTGAGTCACATCGGTGTCCGGACTTGTCCGGACACCGCCTTCTCGCTGGCCTCAGGAGCCCCGGCCACCCCAAGATCGTCCTCGAAGCACCAACGCGGTCCGGGGACCACCGCAGGGGGATGACACCACCGTGGTTCCCGCCCCGGGCCGCGGCGGCTTCAAGCGGCTGGGGGGCGGCGACATCTCGGGGTCGCCGTCTGCCGCCCGCTGCTCGGCTAGGCCGTCGCAGTGGTCGCCCGATGGCGCGCAGCAGGCCGCGGAGCGACCTTCTGCCCCACGCGCAGGAACGACCCGGTGCGCTCGGAACCGAGCACGGAGGTCGGCACGCCGTCGGTCACGACGGAGCGACCTGAGATCAGCACCCGACGCACGCAGGCGTCGTTGCGGTTGACCATCCGCGAGAGTCCGCCGAACTGCTCGACGGGGCTCTCGTGGTAGTCGTCGAGGTCGGAGTCGAGGTGCGCCGGGTCGAGGACGACCAGGTCGGCGCGGTCGCCGACGCGCAGGTGGCCGGCGTCCACGCCGTACCAGTCGGCCAGCTCGCCGGTGAGGCGGTGGACGGCGTGCTCCATCGTCATGAAGGGCTTGCCCGCGAGCTCGGCGTCGTGGGCGTGGCGCAGGAAGCGCAGGCCCATGTTGTAGAACGCCATGTTGCGCAGGTGGGCGCCGGCGTCGGAGAAGCCCATCTGGACGCCGGGCTCGACGGCGATCTTCTTCAGCAGCTCGGGGCGGTGGTTGGAGATCGTGGTGCGCCAGCGGATGTCGGTGCCGTGCTCGAGGACGAGGTCGAGGAACGCGTCGACCGGGTGCAGCCCGCCGCGCTCCTGCCCGACGGCGCCGAAGGACTTGCCGACGATCGAGGCATCGGGGCACTCGACGATCTCGGCGTCGAAGAAGTCGCGGTGCCAGACCCGAGGCCCCCACTTGCTCTCGTAGTCCTTGCGGAACTGGCGGCGATAATCCTCGTCGCGCAGCAGCTCGTCGCGCGCGAGGGCATCGGCGAGGTGCAGCGCGGCAGCGCCGGTGCCGAACTCCTCGAAGATGACCAGGTCGATGCCGTCGGCGTACACCTCGAAGGGCACCGGGAGGTGCTGCCAGCGGAAGTCGCCGCCGAGCTTGTTGATCGCCCGTGCCAGCGGCCCCATGCCGTGGATGACGGCCGGGATCGCCTTGATGTCGGCGGCCGAGAGCAGGCTCGTCTTGAGCTGCGGACGTCCGACGCCGAGCGAGCTGAGCGCCTGCGAGACCAGGCTCTGCGGGTGGGTGATGTCGGGGCCGGACTGCAGCACCCGGGCGCGCTTGCGCAGGATCGAGTTGAGTCGGCGCAGCTCGCGGGTGCGGGCGTACGTCGAGGGCAGGGTGCGCGAGCGGCACACCTCGCCGTCGAGCTTGTCGAAGAGCAGCTGCTGCGAGGACATTCCCAGCAGGCCGGCGTCGAGCGCCTCGGTGAGCATGGACTCCATCGTGGCCTGCTCGACCGCGCTGGGCTTCTCCTCGGGGCGGGTGGCGCGGTCGAGGCCCATCGTGGCCGCGCGCATGTCGGAGTGCCCGATGAACGCCGCCAGGTTGGGACCGAGCGGCAGGTCCTCGAGAGCGGCGACGTACTGCGCTGCCGTCCGCCAGGTCTTGTGCTGCTCGACGGCGTCGATGACGTGCTGACGGGGGATCGCCTCGACGCGGCCGAAGATGTCGCCGGCGTCGACGGCGTCGAGGTGGATCGTCGACAGCGAGCAGGAGCCGATCATGATCGTGGTGACTCCGTGGCGCACCGACTCGGGCAGGCCCGGACCGTCGAGCACCTCGATGTCGTAGTGCGTGTGGATGTCGACCATGCCCGGCAGCACCCACTGCCCGGCGGCGTCGATGACCTCGGTGTCGGGCCCCGGGGTGAGGGGGCCGGAGGTGATCGTGGTGACGACGCCGTCCACGATGCCGAGGTTGCGGAGGGCCGAGGCCGAGCCGGTGCCGTCGAACCAGCGGCCGCCGTTGATGATGGTGTCGTAGGTCACTCGCCCATGGAACCGCGCTGCTTGACGCGCGTCAAGAGTAGTTGCGCGTTTGCTGGACAGGTGTCTGATCGCTGGGTCAGGATGCAGTCATGGAGCCCCCTGAATTTCCCGAGCTCGCCTGCTACGGACTCGCGGGCCACTCCGCCACGCCTCGGGACCTCCTCGACGAGGTCGCGCTCGCCGAGCGCCTGGGTCTCGGGTCGGTCTTCCTCTCCGAGCGCTTCAACGTCAAGGACGCCGCCGTCATGGCCGGCGCGGCAGCCGCGGCGTCGTCCCGCATCGGCATTGCCACCGCCGCCACCAACCACAACACCCGGCACCCGCTGGTGACCGCGACGATGGCCACGACGATGCACCGGCTCTCGGGAGGTCGCTACGCGCTCGGCCTGGGTCGCGGCTTCGACGTCCTCTTCGACCTGATGGGGATCAAGCGCGTCACGGGGGCCCAGCTCGAGGACGCCATCGGCATCCTGCGCACCCTCTGGTCCGGCGGGTCGGTCGCGGGACACGAGGGGCCCGCCGGCAGCTATCCCTACCTGAGTCAGGACAGCTCGTTCGACGAGCACATCCCGGTGCTGATGATGGCGATCGGCGACAAGACCCTCGAGCTCGCCGGTCGGGTCGCCGACGGGGTCGTGCTCCACACCTTCATGTCGGACGAGACCGTACGACGCTCGGTCGAGGTGGTGCGCAACGCCGCGGCCGACGCGGGTCGCGACCCGGCGTCGATCCGGGTCTGGTCGGTCCTCGGGACGGTGACCGACGAGGTGCCCGAGGAGCTGCGCCTGCGCAAGCTCGTGGGCCGGCTGGCGACCTACCTGCAGGGCTACGGCGAGGTGCTCGTGCGCACCAACGGCTGGAGCCTCGCCGACCTCGAACGCTTCCGCACCGACGACCTGGTGGTCGGCTACCCCGGCGCGTTCGACGCCGTCGGCACCGTCGACGACCTCACCCACCTGCGCGACCACGTGCTGCCCGCCGAGTGGCTGGCGGCCTCGGCCACCGGCTCACCCGCCGACTGCGCCGCACGGATCGCTGACCAGCTCGACGCCGGCGCGGACAGCGTCGTCCTGCACGGGGCGACCCCCACCGAGCTCGTGCCGGTGCTGGACGCCTGGCGAGGTCTGCGAGGGATCCGGCCCGCAGACCGGGGTCTCGACGACCTGCCCGCCAATCCAGGATGGATGTCCCGATGAGCACCTCCGACCAGGAAGTCCCGATCGTCTCCGAGCCCGAGGACCTGACCCCGGAGTGGCTCACGGCCGCTCTGGGACGGCAGGTGGACGGCGTCGAGCGCGAGCAGGTCGGCACCGGCCAGATCGGCACCTGCTTCCGGCTCACGCTCACCGGCGACTCCGCCCTCCCGGAGACCGTGCTGGCCAAGCTGCCCGCCGCGGACCCGGCGGCGCGCGCGCTGGTGATCGGCGCCTACGCGATCGAGCTGCGCTTCTACCGGGAGATCGCCCCGACGGTCGCCATCAAGGTGCCGATCGTGCACCACCAGGCGATCGACGAGGCGACCGGCGCCTTCACCCTGCTGATGGAGGACCTCGCTCCCGCAGTGCAGGGTGACCAGGTCGCCGGCTGCACGCCCGAGCAGGCGCGGGACGCGGCGATCAACCTCGCCGGGCTGCACGGGCCACGCTGGTGCGACCCGACCCTGGCCGACGTCGAGGGGCTCACGATTCAGGGCCCGGACGACGCCGCGCTGCTGGCGGAGTTCTACGGTCCGGCGCTCGAGATCTTCGTCGACGGACTCGGACACCGGCTCGAGTCGGCCACGATCGAGACGCTGCGCCAGACGCTCGACCTCGCCGAGGCCTGGACCCTGGGTCGAAGCGAGAGGTTCGGGCTGGTGCACGGTGACTACCGACTCGACAACCTGATGTTCGACCCGCGCGACGGTGCAGTGACCGCCGTCGACTGGCAGACCCTCTCGCTCGGGCTGCCCGCTCGTGACCTCGCCTTCCTCGCCGGGACCGGCCTGTCGGTCGAGCACCGCCGCACGAGCGACGAGGACGTCGTCACGGCCTACCACGCAGCCCTGCTGGGCCACGGGGTCAGCGACTACAGCCTCGAGCTCGCCTTCGAGGACTATCGGTTCGCGATGATGCAGGGGGCGCTCATCGCGGTCTTCGGCTGCGCCTACGGCACTCGCACCGAGCGGGGCGACACGATGTTCGCAGCCATGGTCAACCGCTCGTGCGCCGCCATGCGCGACCTCGGCACCCTCGACCTGGTGGGGGAGTCGGCATGAGCACGTCGACGTACGGCGGCTTCTTCGAGGCGTCCGACCTCACCGACGCCGAGGTCGACGAGATCGAGGCACGCTTCGTGCCGGTCGCCGACGACCTGCGACGCCTCGGCACGCTCGCGATCGGCTCGGAGGTCGGGGACGACGAGGTGTCCCGGGCGCGCGAGCACCTCGCCGCCGCGGCCGACCTGCTCGGCCGGAAGTGCCGAGAGACGCCGTCGGGGGTGCAGCACAACGCCACCGGACGCTCCTGGCAGTGGGGCAACGCCGTGATCGGGCGCCGCAACCCGGTGGCGCCACCCATGACGGTCGAGCGTCATGCCGACGGCTCAACCTCAGCGGCACTCTTCCTCGGCAACGGCTACGAGGGCCCGCCGACGATGGTGCACGGAGGTGTCAGCGCGCTGCTCCTCGACCACCTGATGGGGGTGACCGCGAGCTCGATGAAGAAGCTCACGATGACCGGCACCCTCCAGCTGCGCTACACCCGTCCGCTGCCGCTGGGTGACGTCTGGCTCGCGGGTCGGATCGTCTCCGACACCGGCCGCAAGGTCACGGTGACCGCCGAGATCGGTGGCGCCGACGGGGCGGCCGTCGAGGCCGAGGGGCTCTTCATCGTGCCGAGCTGGTCGGTCGCGCCGGACGGCGACAGGTAGCGCAGGCCCTCTATCCTCATGACGCCCGGCTCGGACCGCAGCCGAGGCGCCGACGTCCGGAAGGCCTCGCCCGTGCTGCACCACCGCCACGTCAGGCCCGCGTCGCTGGCCTTCCTGCTCGGTGCGGCGCTCGTGCTGTGGCCCTCGCCTGCTCAGGCGCACGGGATCGGAGAGGCCTCCGACCGCAGCATCCTCGGCTTCGTCCCGCTCGGCATCGAGCACATGCTGCTCGGCTGGGACCACCTGCTCTTCATCGCCGGCATCGCGCTCGTCTCCGACACGCTCCGCCGCGCAGCCACGCTGATCACCGGCTTCGTGATCGGCCACTCCAGCACCCTCATCCTCGCCACCGTGGCCGAGTGGCAGGTCGATGCGCGCCTCGTCGACACGGTCATCGCCGGCAGCGTGGTCGTCGTCGGGGTCGTCGCGCTGCGCGGCCGTGCGCCCGACTGGACCGTTTTCGGTGCGGTGGTCGTCGGCTTCGGGCTCGTGCACGGGCTCGGGCTCTCCACCCGCCTCCAGGAGGTCGGCCTGCCCCACGAGGGGCTCCTGTGGCGGGCGGTGGCCTTCAACGTGGGGGTCGAGATCGGCCAGCTGACCGCGATCGGTGCGCTGGCGGTGCTGGTGGCGCTCGCCCGCGTGCTGCTGGGCGAGCGGCGTCTCCCGGGCGTGGCTCGCGACGTCGCGGGGATCGGTCTCATCGTGGGTGGGATCGCCGCCGCGGCCCTGGTGCTCCTCGACGATCCCGAGGAGCGGGAGACGATCGTCTCGGTCCCGGTCGGGTCGGTCCCGATCGGGTCGGACTGTGTCGTCGAGGAGCGCACGCAGTCGCTCCCCGCCGGCGACGCGCACGCCTCTCGTCGGTTCTACGAGCCGGACCAGACGACCCCGCTCGACGCCTTCGGGCACATCGTCGGCGACGGCTACGTCGCCGTGCTCTACGCGCCCGACCTGCCGGCCGACGACCTCGACGCCTTGCGCTTCCTGGTCACCACCGAGCCCGCCAAGGGGATGCTGGCGGGGCCCTTCCCCCAGCAGCCGGACGACGACACGGTGCTGGTCGCCGTGACCGGCGACGGGCAGCAGCTCACCTGCTCGGGCCTCGACCTCGAGGCGCTCGATGCCTACGCCGAGGTCTGGCGAGTGACCGGCGGCCGGGGCTAGCCGAACGTCAGGCCGTAGCGCTCGATGAGCGGCGCCGTAGCCTCGTGGTCGGCCTCGCACCCGTAGGGCGCGATCAGCCGCTCGAGGTCGACGTCGTCGCCGGCCTGGTCGATCGCGCGGAAGGCTTCCTCGAGGCCACCGGGCGTGATCAGCTCGAGCAGGCGCGCGGGCTCGTCTGCGGCGTTGAAGAAGGTGTGCCACTCGTTGCGCGGCTTGAAGACGAGGTCGCCCACCTCGGCGACGTGCTCCTCGCCGTCGGCGACGAACCAGACCCGGCCCTCGAGGATGAGGCTGAGCTCGTCCTCGTGGGCATGCCGGTGCATCGGGGCGGCGATCGAGCGAGGGGCGAGGAGGTGCTCGACGACGCCGAGATGTCCGCCCCAGTCCTTGGAGTCGACGAGGAAGCGGTCGCGGCACCCCGCAGGCGGACCGAGGACCTCGCCCTCCCCGGCCCGGATGACTCTCCTGTTCATCGTTCGATTGTGCGCCTGGCTCGACACGTCGTCCAGAGTCGAGGCCGAGGTGTTCGGCCTGCCTGTCAGGATGGCCGGATGCGCCGTGTGGTGGGTCCCCTCCTCGCGCTGACCGTCGCGCTCGTGCTCGCCGACTCGGCGGTGGTGACGCTCGCGCTGCCCGACATCCTGCGCGAGCTCGACACCTCGGTCGCCCAGGTCGCCTGGGTGCTGATCTCCTTCAACCTCGTGCTCGCGATCGCTGCCGTGCCGGCGGCAGTCGCGCTGGCCCGGGTGCGGCCCGCGGTGCCGACGGCGCTCGGCATCGCGGCCTTCGCGGGGGCCTCGGCCTGGTGCGCGGTGGCCGGGTCGATCGACGTGCTCATCGCAGCGCGGTGCGTGCAGGCGCTCGGGGGAGCGGTGGCGGTGGTCGGCTGCCTCGAGCTGCTCGTCGCCCGGTACGACGAACGCCGTGGCATCACCGTCTGGGTCACCGCCGGGGTCGTCGGCACCGCTACCGGCCCGTTCGCCGGCGGCCTGCTCACCGAGCTGATCTCCTGGCAGTCGATCTTCATCGTGCAGGTGCCGGTCGCGGTGCTGGCCGTGCCGGCCGCCCTCGCTGTGGTGGCGATGCCGCTCCCGACGCTCGACCGGCACCGACCCGACGTACGACCCAACGTCACGCTCGCGCTGCTCTCCGCTGCTCTCACTGCGGCGCTCTTCCTGCTGGTGCTGCTGCTCGTCGAGGGATGGAGCCGCTCGCCGGGCATCGCGGCGCTGACGGTGTCGGTCGTGCCGGTGGCGGCCATCGCGGCCGGACCGCTCGCCCGGGCGCTGCGGCCGAGCGACGAGATGGAGGTCGCTGTCGGGTGCTTCCTGATCGCGGGGGGCCTGGTGGGTCTGGCGATCCTGCCGTCGGCGCACCTCGGCTGGACCGTCGCGCCCCAGGCGCTCGTGGGGCTCGGGCTCGGGCTCACGGTCGACCGACTCACCGCCAAGGCCGTGAGCCTGCGACTGCCGCGCATCGAGCACGCCGGCTGGACGATCGGGGCCCGTCACGTCGGCGTCGTCCTCGGGCTCGCCGTGCTGACCCCCGTCTTCACCGCCGACCTCCGTGACGCTCAGGTGCCGGCGCAGGAGGCGATCACCGCGCTGGTGCTCGACGCGCCGCTGCAGCCGCAGGGCAAGATCGCGGTTGCCGAGGCGCTGGGCACCGCCCTGTCGGCGGAGCAGGGCCAGGTGCCCGAGCTGGGGCCGGCCTTCGACCGCATCGACGTGCCGGTCGAGGAGCAGTTCGCGCTGGCCCGGCTCGAGCGGGACCTGGGAGATCAGCTCGAGCGGGCGGCGACGCGGGCCTTCCGTGACTCGTTCCTGCTGGGGGCCGGCTTCGCGCTGCTGGCCCTGCTCGTGGTGGTCGCTCCCCGGAGACGGAGGACCGCGTCGTGAGTCGCCCGCACAGCCTGCGCAGGCTCGCCTTGCCGCTGGTCGCGCTGGTGCTCGTGGCCGGCGTGCTCGGCGTCCAGGTCGCGAACGGTGGCGGCGCCTACGAGCCGCTGCGGCCGGCCGACGCGTGCAGCGAGCAGGTCGTCACCTCGCAGGCCGAGGGCATCGAAGGCCTCACCGAGCAGCTGGTGCTGCTCGCGGTGGCGGACGCCGCCTGCGCGTTGGGGGTCACCCGTGAGGCGCTGACGCTCGAGCTGGCCCGCTCCGGCGCCGTCACCGAAACCCAGGTCGACGCGCTGCGCGAGGGCCTGCGCTCGGTGGTGGCGCAGATGGAGGACGATGGCTCGCTGCCGCTGGCCTCCGAGCTGGTCGACGAGGCGCTCGACTCGGCCGACCTCAACCGCTTCCTCGAGCTCGCCATCCGGGCGCTGCCCGACTCGCTGGTCGACGCGGCGTTGAAGACCGACGACGTGCTCCTGCGCGCGATCGACGACCTCGACCTGCGAGCCCTGTTGAGCAACCTCGACGACCAGGGCGACCTCAACCGTCAGGTCGAGGCCGCGGTGACGCAGGCGGTCAAGGACTCGCTGGTCGACCGGGTGCGCGACATCATCTGATCGACCTCGCCCTCGCGCCTGACCATCGTGAGACCGCCGTGGGATCAGCAGGCGCCGAAGGTCAACTGGAAGTCGGCGTCCACGCAGCCAGGCTCAGTGGCGTCCTGGAGGGTGAGCGTGCCGTCAGCGAGGACCCATCGCCGAACGTCGACGGCGGCCGGCCTGGTGGGCGCCGCGTCGAGGAAGCGGAACGACATGAACCCCTCGTCGATCAGCTGGATCTGGAAGGTGACGTTCTGCGGGGTGCCCTCCGAGACGCCGTAGGCCAGGGGCTCGTCCTGTCCTGACTCGTTCAGCGTCGGGACGAGGCGCAGCCCGGCGCCGTCGACCTGGTAGATGGCGGCGGACCAGCTCTCGCCGCCCCCGCCGATGACCACGATCTCCGCGGTCCCGTCACCGTCGAGGTCCCGGGGCTCGGGGAGGCCCCACTCGGAGGTGTCGGGCAGTGGCTCGCTGAGGATCGCGCCGTCAGCCAGCTGCGCCACGAGGATCCAGTCGCCCTGCTCGCCGACGGCGGGGGAGACGACCTGCACCGTGTCGGGCCGACCGTCGCCATCGACGTCCGCGACGCTCTCCGCCTGGACGACGGGCTCGCCTACCCTGCTGGTCACCGTCGTGCGGGTCACCTCGTCGACCAGCTCACCGTCGGCGCAGTACGGCGCCCGGACCTCGACGACGTGCTTGCCCGGGCCGGACACAGGTGCGACGACGGATCGGCGTGAGCTCTCGGGGTAGGTCACTGAGTAGGTCGACACCTCGCCGCCCGGCTCGCAGCTGACCTCGGCCGCCGGCGACTCGTCGACCACCTCGCCGTCGACGACGACCTCGAGGCTGAGGGGCCCGGCTGCCACGGACTCCCCGTCAGCGCCGGTGTAGGCCGTGGACCTGCCCTCGACCGCGACCTGGATGCGCAGCTGGTCGGAGTACGGCGCCTCGGCAGTGATCGTGACGTTCTGGCCCAGGTCGCCGACGGGTGGTGCCGGGTCGATCTCAGCTGCCTCGGGAAGCAGCTGGGAGAGACCCAGTCCGGCGGCGACCACGGCCGCTGCGGCCACGCCGACACCGGCCATGCGCTTGCGCCGCGTGGCTCGGACCCGGCGCCGGATGTCGGGCATCCGGTCGCCGGCAACGTCGCCGTCGGCCAGCCCGGCCAGCTGGTCGAGAGTGTCGAAGATCGGGTCGCGGTGCTCGGAGCTCATGACTCCTCCCCTTCGGGCTGACCCAGCGCTCGACGCAGGTGGGCCAGGCCCTTGCTCGTGTTGCTCTTCACTGTTCCCGGGGAACAGCCCATGATGGCGGCGGTCTCCGCCTCTGACTGGTCGCACCAGTGGCGCAGCACGACTGCGGCACGCTGTCGCTCGGGCAGGTCACCCAGCGCCTTCAGCAGCGCCTGGCTCTGGGCGATCCCTCCCGCGTGGTCTGGGGAGCCACCGAGGTCCGGCAGCTCGTCCACCGACCACTCGCGATTCTTGTGGCGGCGCCACAGCGAGGTCCGCAGCGACAGCATCACTTTCCGCAGGTAGGCGTCCGGTGCGTCGTAGGTGCGCACCTTGTCCCACCTCGGATAGAGCTTGGCGTACGCCGCCTGGAGGAGGTCCTCGGCGGCATGCAGATTGCCGGTCAGCAGGAACGCGAGTCGCTTGTGCTTCGTCTGGCTGGCGCGGACGTAGGCCTCGAAGTCCACGAGGGGGTCGTCCGCTGCGATCCGGCCGAGCGGCCCGAGGGCCCCGGTCTGCATGTCCATGTCCTGGTACACGCTAGTCCTCCTCACGGGGTTGCCTCGGGCGGCTGGGTTCTTTCAGGCGGTGTCGATCAGCAGGAGCCGCGGACGATCTCGAACGTCTTGGCGCGGCTCACGAGGCAGCCGGGCTCGCCGGTGGCCGAGCGCGTCAAAGTGGTGCCCTCCAGCACCCAGTCGCGCAGCTCCAGCGGTGCCGGAGCCGTGGTCGTGCCCTGCTCGGCGAAGCGGTGGTCGATGAAGCCGTCGTCGTAGCCGGTGGTCCAGTCCGTTCCGTCGTGGGAGAAGGAGGCGAAGAGCGCTCCGGCCGGCGCGCCGTCCACCTGCACGGGCACCAGGCCGTCGCCGGTGTAGCTGAACACGTCGTACCAGGCCGACTCGCCGCCGCCCGCGCCCACGACGACCTCCAGGTCACCG
>NZ_JAXMNS010000087.1:0-10865 GCF_034670285.1 Nocardioides sp.
GCCGGGCCTGGGGCGCCGAGTCGGGACGGGCACTGACGTGGGGAGCCAGCCACGCCCCGACGGTCCCTGCCGCCTGGCGCCTCCTGGCGGGCCCTCCGAAGCTCCTCACCACTGGGTCTGCGTCGGCCCGTCGCACTCTCGCCTCGGGACGGGATGCCGACTGGTCCCCTGACTGGGCCCCCGACTGGGCCCCCGACTGGGGCGACGAGACCGACGAGGCCGGCGAGGTGGCGGAGCAGCGTTTTGCGATCGCCTCGGAGATGGCACCGCGACTGCTGCGCGGCCTCGCAGCTCGCGAGGGACGCATCCCCGTGTGGTGGCCGGACCTCGCCACCCAGCTCGATCATCTTGTGGGCGCGCTGGCCGCCTCGCTGGCGACCAGCGACCCGGCCATCCTGGAGGAGTTCGACGAGTGGCTGACCGCCTTGATGAGAGCGCGCTGCGACGTCGAGGCGGTGAGCCCGTTGACGAGTCTGGTGTGGGCCGCGCTGGCCGAGACCCTGGCCGAGGGCCACCCCGAGGCACACGCAGCCCTCCGGCGTGCCGGCCTGGTCGCCACCGCAGGCACCTAGGTCAGCGGCTCGGCCCTACAACGGCTCGACGAGCAGGCAGGTGCCGACCCCGGCGACCCGAGTGAGCACGATCGTGGCCTCGGCGTCGCCGGACGGCGCCAGCCGCTTGCGCAGCTGCTCCGGCACCACGTCGACGCCACGCTTCTTGATGGTCAGCCGGCCGATTCCACGCTCGCGCAGGGCGGCCTTGAGGGGCTTCTCGCGGTAGGGGAGCTCCTCGAGCACCCGGTAGCCACGGGCGAACGGCGAGGCCACCTCGGCCTGGGAGGTCACGTAGGCGATGTGCTCGTCGACGAGACCGCCCTGCGTGATCGCGGCGACGGCGGTGACGAGCCCGGCTCGGATCACCGCGCCGTCCGGCTCGTAGAGGTAGGCCCCGACCGGTCGCACGCCCACCGCGGCCGGGCCCGGGTCGTCGTCCTCGGTCAGGCTGGCGAGGCCTCGGTCGCCGATCACGGTGGCCCGACGACGGGTCGTGGCCAGGCGCCCCGACCACAGGGCGGCCTCCTTGACCTCGCCGTGGTCGCTGACCCACTCGGCCTCGACGCCCTCGGGCACGAGGTCGTGCCCGATGCCCGGGGCGACCTTCACGCAGGCGTCGCGGCTCAGGAGCCGTTCGACGAACGACCACGGCGGCACCCAGTCGTCGACCCGGAACGAGCGCCCGGCGCCCGAGCGGCGTGCGGGGTCGGCGAACGCGACGTCGAAGGGGCTGGTGTCGAGGCGGGTCGCATCGGCCACGCTGACGGCGCCCGGCAGCCCGAGAGCCGCCAGGTTGGCCTCGGCGACGGCGACCCGCACGGGGTCGAGGTCGACGCCGGCGCAGGTGATGCCGACCCCGGCCGAGGCGATCAGGTCGCCGCCGATCCCGCAGCCGAGGTCGATCAGGGTGCGGGTGCCGAAGGCGACCAGGCGACCGGCGCGGTGCTCGGCGACCCGTTGGCGGGTGGCCTGCTCGAGTCCGTCGGTGGTGAAGAACATCCGAGCCGCGCGGTCGCCGAACTTCGCGGTGGCGCGCTCGCGCAGCCCCACCTGGGTCAACGCTGCCGCGACCTGCTCAGGAGTGGCCAGGCGGCGCAGCTCGGCCTGCACGGCGAGCTCGGGTCCGCCGGCGAGATCGGTGGCACGGTCGAGCAGGGCGGAGCCCTCGTCGGTGAGCAGCCAGCGGAAGGTGTCGAGGTCCACGCCACGATCCAAGCAGAAGACCGGCCCGCTCTGGCACTCGCGTGAGGCGAGTGCTAGTTTCGGTATTGGCACTCTCCCCGTGAGTGTGCCAGTGCAAGCCACGAGGTGCGATCCCCGCGACGGCGTACCTCACCGCTTGCCCCAACGTGGGGTGGACGCCCGTCCGCCCAGCTTCATAGGCCAGCTAGATCAGAGAAAGTGGAGGTCGACATCGTGTCGGTCAACATCAAGCCTCTCGAGGACCGCATCGTCGTCAAGCAGCTCGACGCCGAGCAGACCACGGCCTCGGGCCTGGTCATCCCGGACACCGCCAAGGAGAAGCCCCAGGAGGGCGAGGTCGTGGCCATCGGCCCCGGCCGCTTCAACGAGGACGGCGACGACCGGATCCCGATGGACGTCGCCGTGGGCGACAAGGTCATCTACAGCAAGTACGGCGGCACCGAGGTCAAGTACGCCGGCGGGGAGTACCTCATCCTTTCCGCCCGCGACGTGCTCGCCATCGTCGGCTGAGCTCTTCTCACCGCGATACAGCACCGGGTCGTGTGCCTGAGCGCGACCGATCGGTCGTCCTCGGGCGCACGACCCGAGCTTGTTTTCCTCTAGTCACCACAGCCACAGCAGTCTGACCAAGGAGTCACACCAGATGCCCAAGATTTTGGAGTTCGACGAGAACGCCCGCCGCGCCCTCGAGCGTGGCGTCGACGCGCTCGCCAACGCCGTCAAGGTGACGCTCGGCCCGAAGGGTCGCTACGTCGTCCTCGACAAGAAGTGGGGCGCGCCGACCATCACCAACGACGGTGTGACCGTCGCGCGTGAGATCGAGCTCGACGACCCGTTCGAGAACCTCGGCGCCCAGCTCACCAAGGAGGTCGCCACCAAGACGAACGACGTCGCCGGTGACGGCACCACCACCGCCACCGTGCTGGCCCAGGCGATGGTCCACGAGGGCCTGCGCGCCGTGGCCGCCGGTGCCAACCCGATGGGCCTCAAGCGCGGCATGGACGCCGCCGCGACCGCCGTCGGCGAGGCCCTGGCCAAGGCTGCCCGCGACGTCGAGTCCGTCGAGGACATGACCGCCGTGGCGACGATCTCGAGCCGTGACGCCACCATCGGTGCGCTCCTGGCCGAGGCCTTCGACAAGGTCGGCAAGGACGGCGTGATCACCGTCGAGGAGTCCAACACCATGGGCACCGAGCTGGAGTTCACCGAGGGCATGCAGTTCGACAAGGGCTACCTGTCGCAGTACTTCGTGACCGACCCCGAGCGCATGGAGGCCGTCCTCGACGACCCCTACATCCTCCTGCACCAGGGCAAGATCTCGGCGATCGCCGACCTCCTGCCGCTGCTGGAGAAGGTCATCCAGGCCGGCAAGCCGCTCTTCATCCTCGCCGAGGACGTCGACGGCGAGGCGCTCTCGACCCTGGTGGTCAACAAGATCCGCGGCACGTTCAACGCCGTGGCCGTCAAGAGCCCCGCGTTCGGTGACCGTCGCAAGTCGATGATGCAGGACATCGCGACCCTGACCGGCGGTCAGGTCATCGCCCCCGAGGTCGGGCTCAAGCTCGACCAGGTCGGCCTCGAGGTGCTCGGCACCGCGCGTCGTGTCGTCATCACCAAGGACAACACCACCATCGTCGACGGCGCCGGTGACGCTGCCGAGGTCGAGGGTCGCGTCAACCAGATCAAGGCCGAGATCGAGAACTCCGACTCCGACTGGGACCGCGAGAAGCTCCAGGAGCGTCTCGCCAAGCTCGCCGGTGGCGTCTGCGTCGTCAAGGTCGGCGCCGCCACCGAGGTGGAGCTGAAGGAGAAGAAGCACCGCATCGAGGACGCCGTCTCCGCGACGCGTGCGGCCATCGAGGAGGGCATCGTCGCCGGCGGTGGCTCGGCGATCATCCACGCCGTCGCCTGCCTCGACGACAACCTCGGTCTCACCGGCGACGAGGCGACCGGCGTGCGCATCGTGCGCAAGTCGGCCGACGAGCCGCTGCGCTGGATCGCCGAGAACGGTGGGGTCAACGGCTACGTCGTCACCACCAAGGTCCGCGAGCTCGGCGTCGGCCACGGCTACAACGCCGCGACCGAGGAGTACGGCGACCTGGTCGCCCAGGGCGTCCTGGACCCGGTCAAGGTCACCCGCTCCGCGCTGGTCAACGCCACCTCGATCGCGGCGATGCTGCTGACGACCGAGACGCTGATCGTCGAGAAGCCCGAGGACGAGGACGCGGCCGCCGACACCGGTCACGGCCACGGTCACGGCCACTGATCGCTCGCTGATCACTGGCTGATCGGTCCCTGACCGATCGAGCACGCGCACCGACCCGCCATCCTCAGGGGTGGCGGGTCGGTCACATTTCGACAGGTGCCCACGAGGCAGCCCACCTCCGTGGAAGAGTGGCGGCGTGCAGGACCTCCAGGACATTCTCGACCCGCTGAAGAACCCGATCACCTACGCGGTGCCGTTCTTCGTGCTGACGATCGCGGTCGAGCTCGCAGCCCTGAAGTGGCTCGACGACGGCCCCGAGGCGGCCGACGGCGCACGCGCCCACCGGGGCTACGAGTCCCGCGACTCCCGCGCCAGCCTCCTGATGGGGCTCGGCTCCCTGGTGAGCACGACGATCTTCAAGATCGGGTCGTTCTTCGTCTTCACCGCGGCCTTCGTCTACCTCGCCGCGTGGGAGCTGCCCACCGACACCTGGTGGTACTGGCTGCTGCTGATGGTCGTGCTCGACCTGCTCTTCTACGCCAACCACCGTTTCGTGCACCGCGTCAACGTCGGCTGGGCAGCCCACCAGGCGCACCACTCCAGCGAGTACATGAACTTCACGACCGCGCTGCGTCAGAAGTGGAACCCGTGGTTCGAGCTGATCTTCTTCCTGCCGCTGCCGTTGCTCGGCTTCGCGCCCTGGACGATCTACCTCGCCTTCGCGTTCAACCTGATCTACCAGTTCGCGGTCCACACCGAGGTCGTCGACAAGCTCTGGGCACCCATCGAGCTGGTCTTCAACACCCCGTCGCACCACCGGGTGCACCACGGGTCGGACCCGGAGTACCTCGACAGCAACTACGCAGGGATCTTCATCGTCTGGGACCGACTCTTCGGCACCTTCGTCTCCGAGAAGCAGCGCCCGACGTACGGACTGACGACGCCGGTGGGCACCTACGACGTGATGTCGCTGCAGTTCGGTCACTACGCGCAGCTGTGGCGCGGCGTCCGGATGGCCACATCCACGCGTGAGCGGGCCTCGCTGCTGTTCGGCCCGCCGGGACGCACGGGATCACGGACCTCGTGACGAGTGCTGAGCGGGAAGACCCCACCGCCGCGCCGGAGCCCCCGGAGTCCCCAGAGCTCCCGGGATCCGTCGGCTGGACCTACTGGATCCTGCCCGGCGTCCTGGTGCTCCTGATCCTGGCGCTCGCGGCGACGTCCGTCGTGCTGCTGCGCGACCGGCGTGAGGCGCTGCCTGCCGAGACCGTCGTCCAGCCGGCCGACATCGGCTCCGGGGTCATCGGCGACGCGCCGAACCAGCAGGCGGTCGCGCGCGCCCGCCTCGCCGCGCGGTCATACTTCACCCTCGACCACACCACGGTGGAGGCCGACATGGACCGCTTCCGTGCGCTCGGCACGCCGGCGTTCGTGGAGGAGTACAACCAGCTGATGCGCTCCCTGTCGCGCCAGGTCGTGGCCCGCCAGCTGCGCCTGGAGGCGTTCCTGCCGGAGAAGGGCGTGGCCACGGAGTACCTCTCGGTGAATGCCGCTCAGCTGCTCGTGTCCGTCGACGTGACCACGAGCCGCGGACTGCAGAGCAGGACCGCGCCCTACCGCACCCGGGTGCTGCTCCAGCGCGTCGACGACCAGTGGCTGGTCGCCGGAGTGGAGGAGGTGCGCTGATGGTCCGCAGCGTCCACCTCGAGCACCGCCGCGTGCTGCCGGTGCTGACCGTGCTCGTGCTGCTCGGCTCGGCGCTGAGCCTGGTGCTGGCGCTGACACGCCCCAACCCGCAACCGCCCCAGGACCTGCCGGGTGCAGCGACCGGCAGCGCCTACGTGCCGCCCGAGCTCGAGGGGCCCGGCGGCCCCGGTGTCCTGGCCATCGCCGAGGCGATCCCGACGGTGCTGGGCTACGACCACCGCCGCCTGGACGAGGGACTCCGGGAGGCAACGGCCCTGATGACCAAGCCGTTCGCCCGACGCTTCCGTGGCGCCTTCAACTCCTCCGCCCGCCCGCTCGCCCTGCGTCAGCTGCGGGTGGTGGACGCCGAGGTGCGAGGGATCGGCCAGGTCCGGGTGATCGACGCGACCACCGTGCTGGCGCTGGCCTACGTCAACCAGCTGTTGGTGAGCAGTCGGACGCAGCCCTCGCCCGAGGAGCCGACCGTGCTCAGCCGCTACCGGATCCTGGTGCGCGCGACCGTGGTCGGCACCGAGTGGAGAGTGACGAACATCAGCCCGGTCTGACTTTTGTTTACCTCTGCGACTCCGAAGGGACTTGATCGAGCAACGCTCGCGGGAGACGCTCAGCACATGTTGTGGAGAGTGCGCACGACCATGCCCGACCGGCCGGGATCGCTGGCTGCGCTCGCGGCGCAGTGCGGGCAGGCCGAGGTCAACATCCTCGGCTTCCAGGTCTTCCCCGACGCCGAGATGGTGACCGACGAGCTCGTGCTGAGCACCCCGGACGACTGGGGGGTAGCCGACCTGAGCACCCTGCTGCAGCGCGCCGGGGGTGAGGCGGTGAACGTCCAGCAGTGCACCGAGGAGGCGTTGGCCGACCAGTCCACCCGCTACGTGCAGGCCGCCCGTGCCGTGCTGGCGCAGCCGGCGTCGTTCCCAGGGGTCATCGCCCACCTCTTCGACGCCGACGCCGAGCCGCCGTCCGACCCGGCCGTGGCCGCCGAGCAGGACGTGATGGAGATGTCGGTCGCCGAGGTGCTCGTGCAGATCCGCCGGGCGGCGGTCTTCACCACCGTCGAGCGCGCCCGCGGCGGCGCGATGGCCGAGCTCGTCAGCGACGTCCTCGGCCGCGAGCGCCCGGCGTTCGCTCCTTCCGGAGCGCGACGGATGGGAAGCGGCGCCACTCCGACGTACGCCGTGCGCGGCAACCGCATCGTGGCGATGGCCGACGGCGCGACGATCGGCCTCGCCGTCGTCCACCAGCCCTCCGACGGTGACGCCGGCGTGCGCACGGTCGACATCGACGTGGACTCCGCCTGGCAGCGCCGCGGCATCGGCACCCGTCTCCTGGGTGACTCGGCCCGGCTGGCCCGTCGCCTCGGTGCCGACGAGGTGGTGCTCACCACCGCCCACGACAACCGAGCCGTGCTGCCCATGGTCCTGGCCGCCGGGATGCGCGGCCGGATCCGGATGGCGGGGGAGACCCTGACCGTGCGGATCGGGGTGCGGGAGCTCAAGCCGCTCGCGGAGTGAGGCCCCGGCCCGCGCCGGCCAACGCCTCAGCCCAGTTCACGATCCAGGTTGATCGCGGCGCTGATCAGCCCCAGGTGCGTGAAGGCCTGGGGGAAGTTGCCCAGCTGCTCGCCGGTCAGACCGATCTGCTCGGCGTACAGCCCGAGGTGGTTGGCGTAGGTGAACATCTTCTCCAGCGCCAGCCGGGCGTCGTCGAGCCGACCGGCTCGGGTGAGGGCCTCGACGTACCAGAACGAGCACAGCGAGAACGTGCCCTCCGGGCCGTCGAGCCCGTCGGTGGTGCTGCCGAGGTCGTAGCGGAAGACGAGGCTGTCGGAGACCAGGCGCTCCTCGATCACCTCGAGGGTCGACAGGAAGCGCGGGTCGTTGGGTGCCAGGAACTTCAGCAGCGGCATCAGCAGCACGCCGGCATCGACGGTGTCGGAGTCCTCCGAGGCCATGAACGCCCCGACCTCGTCGTTCCAGGAGCGCTCCATGATGCGGGCGTGGATGGTGTCGCGCACCTCCGCCCATCGCGGGAGGTCGCCCGGGAGCCCGCGCTTGCGCGCCATCCGCATCATCCGCTCGATGGCCACCCAGCACATCACGCGCGAGACCGTGTGAGCGCGCACGTCGCCGCGGATCTCCCACATGCCGGCGTCGTCGCGGTCCCAGTTGTCCAGGACCCAGTCGAGCAGGCGGGTCAGGTCAGCCCAGGCGTCGATGCTGAGGCCGGGGCCGTACTTGCTGAAGAGGTAGACCGAGTCGATGAGCTCGCCGTAGATGTCGAGCTGCAGCTGGCCGACGGCCGCGTTGCCGACCCGCACGGGCTGGGAGTCGCGGTGACCGCGCAGGTGGTCGAGCGTGTGCTCCTCGGCGGGGACGTTGCCGTCGATGTCGTAAAGCACGCGCAGCGGGCCGATGTCGTTGCCGTCGGCGTCGGTGGCCCCGGCGGCGTCAGCGTCGCCGATCCGCTTCGAGAGCCAGGCCACGAACGCCTCGGCCTCGTCGGTGTAGCCCAGCCGGAGCAGCGCGTAGAGCGTGAACGCGGCGTCGCGCACCCACACGAAGCGGTAGTCCCAGTTGCGCTCGCCCCCGACCTCCTCGGGCAGGCTGGTCGTCGGCGCGGCGATGACGGCGCCCGAGGGTTCGTGGGTCAGCAGCTTGAGCGTGATCGCGGAGCGGTTGACGGTCTCGCGCCAGCGTCCGGTGTACTTCGACCGGCTCAGCCACTCCTGCCAGAACGCGGTCGTGCCGTCGAAGAGCGGGTCGACGTCGGCGTCGGCCGGCGGCTCCTCGTCGTCGGCGAGCACGTGCAGCGAGAAGCGCGCCTCCTGCCCGGCCTCGAGGATGACGTCGGCCTCGATGGTGTGGTCGTTGATGGAGACGTCGTGGGTGGCAGTCAGGCCGAGCCGGATGCCGTCGCCGGTGATCAGGACGCCGTGCTCGGTCTCGGTGAGCTCAGGCAGGACCTTGCCGTACTCGAGCCGCGGCGCGACCGCTGTGCGGATCCGGACCCGTCCGCGGACCGCTGTCACCCGTCGTACGACGTGCTGGCGGTGGTCGGGGTCGTGGGCGCGCAGCAGCGGCATGAAGTCCTGCACCTCTGCGACGCCGTCCTCGGTGAGGAAGCGCGTCACGAGGACGGCGGAGTCGGGGTAGTAGAACTGCCGCGTCGCGGTCGCCCCGTCGACCACCTGCAACGTCCAGTGGCCCGCGTCGGGATCGAGGATCGAGCCGAACACGCTGGGGGAGTCGAAGCGCGGGGCGCAGAACCAGTCGATCGTGCCGGCGACGCTGACCAGGGCGCAGGTGCGCAGGTCACCGATCATGCCGTGGTCGGCGATGGCCGCTGAGCGTTCGTCCCGCTCGTCCTCGAGCTCGGTCGCGGCCTCGGGCGCCGCCGGATCGCTCACGACTCCTCCGACCCACCCAGGCGCCAGCCGCCCTCGACGAGGTCGATGGCCCGCTGCGGGCCCCACGACCCCTTATCGTAGGGCAGCACCTCGGGACGGTCGTCGAGCAACGGCTGGATGACCTGCCAGAGCCGGTCGACCTCGTCGGCGCGGGTGAAGAACGTGCGCTCACCGTTGAGGACGTCGAGCAGGAGGCGCTCGTAGGCCTCGAGCGGCTCGCCGTGGGGCACCTCCTCACCGAGGTCGAGTCGGAAGCTCGCGCCGGTGAGGTCCATCGTGGGTCCGGGCATCTTGGCGCGCACGTCGATGGTGATCTTCGGGTCGTCGGTGAGCTCGAGCACCAGCTCGTCGGGGATCGGCTCGGCGCCGCGCAGCAAGGTCGTCTCGGGGGTGCGGAAGCGCAGCGTGATGGTGCGTCGCGTCTGGGCCATCGCCTTGCCGGTGCGCAGGTAGAAGGGCACCCCACGCCAGCGGTCGTTGTCGATGTGCACCTCGAGGGCCACGAAGGTCTCGACGTCGGAGTCCTCGGCGACGTCGGGCTCGTCGCGGTAGCCGTCGTACTGGCCGAAGACGACGTGCTCGCGGTCGAGGGGGCGGATGGCGCCGAAGAGCTCGGCCTTGGAGTCGCGCACGCACTTCTCGTCGAGGCTGTCGGGGTCCTCGAACGCGACGAAGCCCATGAGCTGGCACAGGTGGGTGGAGACCATGTCGCGCAGGCAGCCGGTGGACTCGTAGAAGCTGCCACGGCCCTCCATCGCGAGGGTCTCGGGGACGTCGATCTGCACCGACGCCAGGCTCTTGGCGTTCCAGGCAGGCTCGAACAGGCCGTTGGCGAAGCGCAGCGCGAGGATGTTCTGCACGGCTTCCTTGCCCAGGAAGTGGTCGATCCGGTAGACCTGCGACTCCTCCACGACGTCCTTGAGGGCCGCGTCGAGCTCGCGCGACGACTGCAGGTCGAGGCCGAAGGGCTTCTCGATGACCAGTCGGGCGCGCTCGGTGAGGCCCTCGGTGTGGAGCATCGCGATCATCGGCTGCATCGCTGCCGGCGGGAGTGAGAGGTAGAGCAGCCGGCGCACGTCGTCGGTGTCGGCGCCCTCGTCGTCGAAGGCTTCCTCGGCCTCGCGCACGGCGGCGGCGAGGTCGGCGCCGTCGTCCGAGCTGGCGGTCTGGAAGGAGATGCGACCCAGGAAGTCGTCGATGACGTCGGCGTCGAGGTCGCCCACCGTGTCGTCGAGGCCGTCACGCACCTGCTGGCGGAACTCGTCGTCGGTGCCGGGGGAGTTGCGACCGCTGCCAATGATCACGTAGTCGTGAGGGAGCCGTCCGGCAGCGGCGAGGCGGTAGAGGCCCGGGAAGAGCTTGCGGGCGGCGAGGTCGCCGGTCGCGCCGAACAGGACGAGGACATGGGCTGGGAGCTTCTCGGTCACGTTGACAGACTGTCTGATCGCGCAAGCGGTGGCCACACCTCGTGGGAGGGTCGCGGCGCGAGGGGCCGCGCCGACCGTGGCCCGACGGGCGGGCCTAGAGTTGTGGCGTGGTCGCAATGCCTTCGCGTAGAACCTGGATCTCGGTGGTGCTGGCCGTGGCCCTGGTGGTCACCGCGCTCCTCATCGGCCTCGGCCTCGACCAGGACGACACGGCGGCGCGACCCGACGATCCCGGTGCCGACACCTCCACCACCGAGGTCCCGGCCGTGCGGTCCGAGGTCACCCCGGACGAGTTCTGCGTGCTGTTCCTGACGTTCGCCGACGCCAGCTCGTCGTTCTCCGCCGACCTCGACGTGGCC
>NZ_JAXMNS010000088.1:0-10790 GCF_034670285.1 Nocardioides sp.
GACGCCTTCTTCGACGTCTCCGGCACGCTCCTCTACCCCGAGCGCATCACCGACGGGGTCTACAACCTGCCCGGCCAGACGCAGTACTACGGCGCCGACGCCAACGGCTCGGCCCTCGTCGGCGCCCTCGCCGGCGTCGGTGCGCTGCAGAACATCGACTCGGGCTGTGGCCCGACCGGCAAGCTCGTGCGCGACGCCGCCGCGTTGGCCGACCCCGAGATCGACTACTCCGACTTCGACACCGACAAGGACGGCGTCGTCGACTTCTTCATGGTCGTCTACGCCGGTTGCGGCGGAAACGGCGCCTCGCAGCTCGGTGCGGTCGCCTGCGACAACCCCTCGGACGCGGTCCCGTACGACAACATCTGGCCGCACTCGTCCTCGCTCGAGGGCTCCTACAGTGACCCGGTCACCGGCCTGGCCGGCTTCGTCACCGACGACCAGCTCAAGGACCTCGAGGGCAACCCGCTCTGGTACACCGACACGTCCTACTCGACCAAGACCACGGTCGACAAGGGCGACGCCCTGAAGGTCTTCGTGCGCGTCGGGCCCTACAACGTCAACCCCGAGACCGCCATCGACAAGGCCTCGGTCATCTCCCACGAGTACGGCCACTCGCTCGGCCTGCCCGACTTCTACTCCACCGGCGGCCGCGACACCTACGGTGACTGGAACCTGATGGCCACCGACAAGTCGCAGAACATGGACGCCTTCTCGCGCCAGGAGCTCGGCTGGGTCGTCCCGCAGGTGCTCACGAGCGGCAAGACCGACGTGTCGAACTTCAAGAACTCCAAGTTCGACACCGGCTCGATCACCTGGGAGACGCCTGACGGAGCGCCCTACACGCTGAAGAACGGCGTCGACGGCATCGTCCGCAACTCCGAGATGTACGTCGCCAAGCTCCCCGGCCGCACGCTGCTCGACTCGAGCGCCTTCGAGAGCGGCGAGAAGGCCACTCCGTCGCACCTGTGGTGGTCCGGTTCGGGCAACGACTTCGGCTGCGTGCCGACCGGCGGTCGCAACCTGGACATCGCCATCCCCGGACTGCGTGACCTGCCCAAGGGCACGCCGATCGACCTGACGTTCAAGTCGCGCTGGAACATCGAGTGGGACTACGACTACGGCTTCGTGCTCACGACCACCGACGGCGGCTCGACCTACACCTCGCACGAGTCGGAGGAGGGTTACACCACCTCCGCGACCGGCGTCCCGGTCGGCAACCCCAACCAGGTCGGTTGTCTCTCGACCTACGACAACGGCCTGACCGGGTCCAGCGGCTCCTACGAGGCAGGAACGCAGGACGTCGACCGGTTGGCCGGCGAGACCCCTGAGCCGGTGTTCCTCACCGACTCCTACGACCTCACCAGCCTGGCCGGTTCTGACCAGGGCGCGCTGCGGTTCTCCTACGCCACCGACCCCGGTCTGGCCCTTCCCGGCTGGTTCATCGACGACGTCGTGGTCACCGCCACGGTCGACGGCAAGGACAAGGTCCTCTTCTCGACCGACTTCGAGACCAGCGGCCAGCCCGGCGACGACCAGATCTTCAACGGTGGCTGCAAGGAGGACCTGACGACCGCGAGCCGTTGCACCCTCGGCTGGAAGTACCTCCAGGCCGGTGCGGACTCGCCGCAGGACCACGCCTACTACCTCGAGATGCGTGACCGCTCGGGCTTCGACTTCGACGGCAAGGGCGAGATCGACCGCGACGCCATCGGCTTCGAGGCCGGCCTCTCGCTGGTCTACACCGACGAGGCGCACGGCTACGGCAACGCCGGCACCGACGACCCGCCGGCCCAGTCGCCGCTCGACGCGACCCCGACCCCCGGTTCCTCGACCCCCGAGCTCAACGACGCGGCCTTCACCCCCGCCGAGACCCGGAGGTCGTTCTCCGACGCCAAGGCGAAGCCGCACGTCGACAACTACGAGGATCCCTCGAGCGAGTCGGGCAACTGGACGTTCGACTACGACTGCCTCGACTTCACCGTCACCTCGATGTCGGGGCAGGACGCGGCAGCGGTCAGCAACCTCACCGGCGACGTGACGTTCGACCTCGGCGCGGGCTGCGGTGACTTCAACTACGGCTACGAGCCCGAGGTCGTCGTCCCGGAGAACGTCAAGCCGACCGCGGTCGCGACGGCCAACCCCTCGAGTGCCACCACGGGCCAGACGGTGAGCTTCTCCGGCCTGGGCAGCACCGACGACACCACCGCCATCGGTGACCTGGACTTCAGCTGGGACTTCGGCGACGGCGGCAGCACCAAGGACGCCTCGGGCGCCACGGTGTCGCGTGCCTTCAACACCGCCGGCACCTACCAGGTGACTCTCACCGTCACCGACGCCCAGGGCCTGAACGACAAGGTGACCGTCCCGGTCACCGTCACCGGCGACCCCGTGGTCAACACCGCCCCGAGCGCCAACGCCTCCGCCGACCCGTCGACCGTCGACGTCGGTGAGAGCGTGGCCCTCTCGGCTGCCGGCTCGACCGACAACGAGACGCCCAACGGGATCATCTACTCGTGGGACTTCGGCGACGGCGGCAGCACCCAGGACGCCACCGGACGTGACGTCGACACGACGTACGACGCCCCCGGCGAGTACGACGCCACGGTCACCGTCACCGACCCCGAGGGGCTCTCCGACACCGCCACGGTCACCGTGACGGTCAACGGCGTGACCCCGCCGGTCGACACGACCGACCCGACCGCGGTGGCGAAGGTGTCGCCGCAGAAGGTCTTCGTGAAGCGGGCGGTCACGCTCGACGCGTCGGGCAGCAGCGACGACACCAGCGCCTCCGACGACCTCACCTACTCCTGGAGCAAGGGTGACGGTGGCGACGACGTCGACGCCACCGGCGAGCAGGCGACGGTGAAGTTCACCCAGCCCGGTCGCTACACGGTCACGCTCACCGTCACCGACGAGGCAGGCAACTCCTCGACGGCGACCAAGCGGGTGCGGGTGCTGCGCTACGTGGCCTGCAAGAACGGCCGCGTCGACCGAGTCGGCTGGAAGGTCAAGAAGGACAGCGATGCGATCCGCAACGTCTACTGCAAGACCGTCAACAAGAAGCGTGCGAAGCGCGAGATCACCTTCACGTTCTCGGGTCAGCAGCTCCAGGTCGTGCACGGCAAGGCGCGCAAGGGCGGCTTCGCCAAGGTCATCATCGATGGCCAGGCCCGCAAGAAGCTGAACTTCCGCACCAAGGCCGCGGGCTCGGGCATCACCTTCCGCAAGGTGCGCACCTACGGCGGGCTCGGCTCGGGCACCCACACCGTGCGCCTGGTGATGAAGAAGAAGGTCAAGCCGAAGGCCAAGCACCACGGCTACCTCGAAGGGTTCGTCGTACGTCGTTGAGGGGTCAGCGACGTACGTCGAGTCGCCCGTTGAGGGGTCAGCGGGCGACACCCGGCGAGGTCGGTCACACGTGATCGATCTCGTCGGATGAGTCCCCCGGCCGGCGCACAGCGGTTGCTCCGGCCGGGGGATCTCTGCTTTTTCCTACGGCGCCCTGGGCGTCGCGCGACGTCGGTGCCCAGGCCCCGGACAGGTCAGGAGTCGGAGCGGGTGGCCCACCAGTCGAGCAGCGCGGCCCGCGCGGCATCGGGACCGAGCGGCCCCTGGTCGAGGCGCAGCTCGAGGAGGAACGCGTAGGCCTGGCCGACCTCGCGGCCCGGCGGCAGGTCGAGGATCTCCATGATCTGGTTGCCGTCGAGGTCAGGGCGCAGCGAGGCGAGCTCCTCGGCCTCCGAGAGGTGCGCGATGCGGGCCTCGAGCTCGTCGTAGGTGCGACGCAGACGATCGGCCTTGCGCTGGTTGCGCGTGGTGCAGTCGGCGCGGGTCAGCACGTGGAGGCGGTCGAGCTGCTCGCCGGCGTCGCGGACGTAGCGGCGTACGGCCGAGTCGGTCCACTCCCCCGAGCCGTAGCCGTGGAAGCGCAGGTGCAGCTCGACGAGGAGGCTGACGGCCTCGATCTCGTCCTTGGAGAAGCGCAGCGCCTTCATCCGCTTGCGGGTGATCTTGGCGCCGACGACGTCGTGGTGGTGGAACGTCACGGTGCCGTCGTCGACGAAGCGTCGCGTGCGCGGCTTGCCGACGTCGTGCATCAGCGCGGCGAAGCGCGCCACGAAGTCCGGGCCGCCGTCGGGCAGCCGACGCTCGAGGTCCATCGCCTGCTCGAGCACGATCAGCGTGTGCTCGTAGACGTCCTTGTGACGGTGGTGCTCGTCGCGCTCGAGGCGCAGCGCCGGGACCTCGGGCAGGACCAGGTCGGCGAGGCCCGTGTCGACCAGCAGCGTCAGGCCGAGGCGTGGGTACGGCGCACAGATCAGCTTGACGAGCTCGTCGCGGATCCGCTCGGCCGAGATGATCGTGATCCGGTCGGCCATCGCCGTCATCGCCGCCACGACCTCGGGGGCGACGGTGAAACCGAGCTGGGCCGCGAACCGGGCGGCCCGCAGCATGCGCAGCGGGTCGTCACCGAAGGAGTCCTCGGGGCGTCCGGGAGTGCGAAGGACCTGCTCGGCGAGGTCGGAGATCCCGCCGAAGGGATCCTGGAAGTCACGGCCCGGAAAGCTCACCGCCATCGCGTTCACGGTGAAGTCGCGGCGGCCGAGGTCACCTGCGAGGTCGTCGCCGAACGCGACGGTCGGGTTGCGCGACTCGGGGTCGTAGCTCTCCGAGCGATAGGTCGTCACCTCGACCACCCACTCGCCGCGGCGCGCGCCGATGGTGCCGAAGTCGCGACCCATGTCCCAGATGCCGCCGTCGCCCCAGCGCTTGAGGATCTTCTCGGTCGCCTCCGGGAGCGCGGAAGTGGTGAAGTCGAGGTCGTGGTGGGAGCGGCCGAGCATCGCGTCGCGGACGGGTCCGCCGACGAGGTGCAGCTCGTGGCCGGCCTCGGCGAACAGCGCTCCGAGGCCGTCGAGCACGGGCGCGAGGCGGTCCAGCTCACGAGCCACACGTGCCTGCACCTCGACCATCGAGAGCGGGGCGGCAGCGGGCGGAGTGGACGGGACGGGCACGGCGCGGAGTTTACGACGTCGCGGCCGATACCCTCTCCTCGTGGTCGGTCCCCGTCGTTTCCTGCATGCCCTCGTGGGCTTGTCGGGTCTCACGGTCGGCCTGGCCCTCCACCCGGTGGCGTTCGCGGCTCCCGCGCAGCCCCTGCTCCCGGGCTCCGCGCCTGCGACGGCGGTTCCGCTCGAGCCCGACACCGCCCCGCTGCGCGTGCGGATCGCCACGCTGTCGAAGACGTCCCTGCCGGCCAGCGGCACGCTGCGGATCCGCGGCAGCGTCACCAACACCAGTGACGAGACCTGGACCACCATCAAGCTCTACCCGTTCTTCGGCGACTCCCTGGCCCCGATGAGCGACCCCGCCGCCCTCGACGCCGCGATGGACGTGGCCTTCGACGCCCAGGTGGGTGAGCGACTCGTCAACGTCGGGAGCCCCGGGCTGATCGAGGTGCTCGAGCCCGGCGAGACGGCGTCGTACGTCGTCACGGTGCCGACCGACGCCCTCGACGACGCGCTCGGCGTCGCGAACGGCGACCCGGCGGACGGCGGCGCCTACTGGTTCGGGGTGCATGCCCTGGGCCAGGGCGGCTCCCTGCCGCGCGACAACGCCGCCGACGGTCGCGCCCGCACCTTCCTCCCCTACGTGCCGCGTCGCACCGATCCCGTCCCGGCGTCGCTGATGGTGCCCCTCACGCACGCCGTGCTCTTCGACGACGACGGCTCGGTGTCCGACGAGGAGCGGTGGACCCAGCGGCTCAGTCCCGGCGGACGCCTGCGCGACCTCCTCACGCTGGGCCAGGCCGGCGCCGCCGCGGACGTGCCGATCACCTGGCTCGTCGATCCCGCCCTGCTCGACGCGATCGGACTGATGGCCGCCGGCAACGGTCCGCGCTCGCTCGACGCCACCCCGGCCCGTCCCAGCGAGAACCCCACCGAGAACCCCACCGACGACCCGTCGACCGACGCCCCAGAGCCCTCAGAGCCCCCAGAGCCCCCCGTGCCCTCGGGCTCCCCGTCGTCCGAGTCGACCGACGAGCCCGGCAGCACCGACCAGACGCCGCTCGCCGACTCCGAGGTGGCCCTGGCCGCCCAGGGCTGGCTCGAGGCGGCCGGGGACGTCTTCGCCGCCGGCCAGGTCGTCGCCCTCCCCTACGGCAATCCCGACGTCGCGACGACCGAGCGGGAGGCCCCGGGCCTGCTCGACCTGGCGCTCGCGCAGAGCAGCAGCGTGCTCGGCGACCTCGGGATCGACCCCGACCCGATCTTCGCCGCCCCCGGGGGGTACGTCGACGCCGAGCTCGCCGAGGTGACCCCCCAGGGCACCCCGCTGCTCATCAGCGACCGCTTCCTGCGCTCCCCTGGCCCCAGCGTGGTCCGCCTGGGCGGCGACCGCCTGATCGTGACGTCGGCCGGCGCTGCCGAGGGGAGCCCCGGTCCGGGGCGCTCGGTGACCGCGGTCGGGCTGCGCCAGCGGGTGCTGGCCGAGGCTGCGGTGCGGGCCCTGCCCGAGGACCCCTCCACGACACCATCCCCGTCCTCGCCGCCCTCGACATCTGACAGCGACCTGGCGGATCCGACGGAGCCCACCCCCGTCTCGGCGAGCGGTCAGCCCCTCGTGGTCCTGCTGCCGACCGCCTGGGACCTCTCCACGGCCGAGGAGTTCTTCGACGGCCTGGACCGGTCGTGGGTGAGCTTCGGCCCGTTGGGCACAGCGACGGCGACCACCCCGGCGGCTGTCCTCGGTGTCGACGACCTCGTCGACACCACCGACACGCTTCGCCGCGAGGTCGACGTGGAGACCTTCGAGGCGGTCCAGGACCTGATCGACACCGCCGACACCCTCCAGCGGGTCCTCGTCGGCAACACCGGCATCGCGGCCCGTGTCACCGAGCAGGCCCTGAGCGGTCTGTCGTACTCGATCCGGCGTCAGCAGCGCGTGGCTCGGGGATCCCTCGCCCTGTCGAGCCAGTGGCTCGAGGAGCGCCTCGGGTCGATCCAGGTCACCACCTCCTCCGGGGTCACGCTCTCGGGCGACTCCGGCACGTTCGTCGTCACCCTGTCCAACGACCTCGACCAGCCCGTGCTCGTCAGCATCGCCGCGGAGAGCGACTCGGGCCTCACCATCGATCCCGTCGAGCCGCTCGAGCTGGCCGCGCAGAGCCGCACCAGCGTCCTGCTCACCGTGACGACCGAGACGAGTCGGGTGCACAACGTCGTCCTGATGGTCACCGACTCCGCCGGGCAGCCGCTCGGTGCCACCGACCAGCTCGCGATCCGGTCGGTGCTGGTGAGCAACGTGATCTGGCTGATCATCGGCGTCGGCGTCGGCACCCTCTTCATCGCCATCGGCCTCCGGCTGCGACGACGCATCGTTGCGGCCCGACGCGCCGGCCCGGACCCCGCATGAGCGGTCCAGAACGACCCGAGACCGATGACCAGTCCGATGCCCGGTCCGATGCCCAGGTGAGCGGCTCCGACGAGCAGTCCAGCGTGCTGTCGTCCAGCGCGGTGATGGCGGCCGGCACGCTGGTCTCTCGGCTGAGCGGGTTCGTCCGGTCAGCGCTCCTCGCGGCCGCTCTCGGCGCCTACCTGCACGCCGACATCTTCACGATCGCCAACACCATCCCGAACATGGTCTACATCCTGCTGGTCGGGGGTGTCTTCAACGCCGTGCTCGTGCCACAGCTGGTGCGGGCCATGCGCAACGACGAGGACGGCGGTGAGGCCTACACCAATCGGATCATCACGCTGGCCGGATTGTTCCTGCTGGTCGTCACCGTGGCGCTGGTCGCCTTCGCCCCCACGGTGATGTCGCTCTACCTCGACGGCGACTTCTACGCTCCCGAACGCACCGAGCAGCTCGCCTCGGTGATCGCCTTCGCGCGCTACTGCCTGCCCCAGGTGTTCTTCTACGGGATGTTCGTCCTGGTCGGGCAGATCCTGAACTCGCGCAGGGTCTTCGGGCCGATGATGTGGGCTCCGATCGCCAACAACGTGATCTCGGTGGCCACCCTGGTCGTCTACCTGTTCGTCTACGGCCCGGCCCGGGGCACCGTGCTCGAAGCCGGCTACTCACCGAGCCAGGAGCTGCTGCTCGGTCTCGGCTCGACCCTGGGCATCGCCGTCCAGCTGCTCATCCTGGTGCCCTACCTCAAGCGAGCAGGCTTCACGTTCCGCCCGCGCTTCGACTTCCGCGGCACCGGGCTCGGTCACACGTTCCGGCTCGGCGTGTGGACGGTGCTGTTCGTGATCGTCAACCAGGTCGCCTACACCGTGGTCGTGCGCCTCGCCTCGAGCGGCACCGCGGACGCCGGCCCGGCCGGCGCCGGCGGGCCTGAGGGCACCGGCTACTTCGTCTACTCCTCGACCTTCCTGATCATGATGGTGCCGCACTCGATCATCACGGTCTCGCTGGCCACCGCGATCCTCCCGCGGCTCTCGGCCCGCGCCGCCGAGGGCGATCTGCGAGCCCTCGGCACCACGCTGGCCTCGACCCTGCGTAGCGCCTTGGTCGTCATGGTCCCGATCGCGGCCCTGCTTCCCGTCGTCGCCGTCGATGCCTCCCACCTGATCTGGGGCTACGGCGCCACCTCCGACGACTTCGCCAACTTCGCGCCCTCGTTGTCCCTCTTCGGGATCGGACTGCTCTTCTTCACCGTCCACTACCTGATGCTGCGCGGCTTCTACGCCCTCGAGCAGACCCGCACCGTCTTCTTCATCCAGTGCGGAGTGGCGGCGGTCAACATCACCGCCGCCCTGGTGCTCGTCGGTCTGGCCAGTCGGGCCGGCACCTCACCCGCGCTCGTCGCCGCCTACGGCACGTCGTACGCCGTCGGAGCCTTCCTCTCGAGCCTGGTGCTGTCGCGCAGCCTGGGGGGCGACGGCGTCCTGCAGGGCCGGCGCACCCTGCGCTTCCTCGTGCGCCTGGGCTTCGTCGTGATCGGCTCGACGGCGATCGCAGGGCTCGTCGCCCTCGGCCTGGGCGCCACCGACGGTGCCGACTCGAGCCTCCTCGCCGCCCTCGTTCGAACGGCGGTCGTGGGTGTGGTCGACGTCGTGGTCTTCGTGGTCCTGGCGAAGGTGTTCCGGCTGCGTGAGGTCACCTCGGTGATCTCCCTGGTCTCGAGCCGGCTGTCGTCCGGACGCGGAGCCTGACTGCGCCCTACGATGGACGGGACCTGCTGATGGACCCGTACCTGACCTGACGCGACCTGCGAGGAGGGAGTCTGGTGCCGCACGCGACCCGGCCCGGAGACGTCCTCGCCGACCGCTACCGGCTCGTGGACCTCCTCAGCGAGAGCGGCGACGGCAGGTTCTGGCGGGCGCACGACCGGATGCTCGAGCGGCACGTCGCGGTCCACGTGATCCGAGCCGACGACGACCGCGTCGAGGCCCTGATGGCCGCCGCGCGTCGCTCGGCCACGGTGCTGGATCCCCGCATCCTGCGCGTGCTCGACGCCGACATCACCGACAAGGTCTGCTACGTCGTCAACGAGTGGGGCTGGGGTGCCTCCCTCGACATCGTCGCTGCCGGCACCGGGCCCCTCGGGCCGCGCCGGGCGGCCTGGCTGGTCTCCGAGGTGGCCGACTCGATCGCGACCGCGCACCGCGCCGGCGTCGCCCACGGTCGCCTCAACCCCGAGAACGTGCTGATCGACCGCAGCGGCCGGGTGCGCATCATCGGACTCTGCGTGGACGCCGCCCTCCACGGCGCGCCCGACGGCGACCTCCACGACGACGTCATCGACCTCGCCGGGCTCCTCTACTGCGCGCTGACCGCGCGCTGGGGCGGGCAGTCGGGCTCCGCGGTCACTCCCGCCCCGCTCGATCACGGCGAGATCCTGCGACCGCGGCGGGTCCGCGCCGGGATCCCGCGGCCTCTCGACGCCCTGTGCGAGGAGATCCTGCACTCCCACCCGCACTCGTCCTCCCCCTCGCCTTCCCACTCGTCTTCCCCCTCGCCTTCCCCCTCGAATTCCCCCGTGAGGCACCGGGAGTCGCACGGGCTGCCCAGCGACGCCCGCGGTGTGGCCGACTACCTCGCCGACTTCGTGGGCGACCCGACGGGGATGGCCGTCGCCCTCCTGGCCAGCACACCTCCGGTGCTGCCCGACGAGGAACCCGTGGTCCTGCCCCAGGTGCCCGACCTGACGCCGTTCGAGACCGCCATCCGACCGTCCCAGCCCGATGCTGGTTCAGACGCTCGGGCTGACGCTGAGGCCGGCCCGGACCCGGAGGCCGCGGACGACACAGCTGCCGTAGACGACGTGGACGACGTAGACGACGCAGCAG
The DNA here is from genome assembly GCF_034670285.1 of Nocardioides sp. Taxonomy (GTDB): domain Bacteria; phylum Actinomycetota; class Actinomycetes; order Propionibacteriales; family Nocardioidaceae; genus Nocardioides. The sequence goes on from NZ_JAXMNS010000088.1 coordinate 10,305, forward strand.
TCGGCGACGACGAGCACGACGAGCACACAGGGCACACAGGGCACACGGGGCAAACGGGGCACACGGGGGCTCAGGTCGAGGACCTCCCCACCGAGGCCGGTCTGCCCATCTTCGGTCCCGACGGCGACGACGTCTCGTGGCTCGAGCGTCGAGCCACGCCGGCCCCGCCTCCCCCACCCTTCGAGAGCCCGCCCGAGAGGCCGCTCTTCGCACCCGAGCCGGCCGAGGACGAGTCCGCGCGACGCGCGAGGCAGGAGCGCCAGGCCCGCCAGAGCGCGCCGGCACGTGCTCGAGCCGCCGGCACCGGTGCTCGCACGGGGGCACCGGTCGCGGCGCCACGCTCCCGCGACCAGTACTGGCCCTGGGACACCAGCACCGGCGCCGGATTGGGCACCGGCCTCGTCGACGGACAAGGTCTGTCGAGCAGCACCGTCCTGCCCGTCATCCCCGACGACCACGTGCCCGGGCGTTCGTGGTTCCGCCTCG
>NZ_JAXMNS010000089.1:0-10714 GCF_034670285.1 Nocardioides sp.
CGGTGTTCCAGCTGAGGATCACGACCCGGGTGTCCGGCTCGAGGGCGACGTCTTCGAGGACGACGGTGTCGCCCTGGGGCTGGCCGAATGTGTCGTAGAGCACCAGGTCGACGGGGCTGACGACGGGTCGCCCGCTGTCGAGCTCGACGACCTCGATGCGGTCGGCGTAGGGCTGGAGCACGGCCATCAGACCGGCGACGACGAGCTCGTAGTCGTTGGCGATGGCGATCCGGACGGGGCGAGTGCTCATCTGATCAGGCTAGTGGGGTCCGCAGGTTCCCCTGCACGGGTCAGGGTGACGTGGATCTCCTGTTCACTGGACGAATTCAACTAGAACACGTTCTAATACCAGCATGCGTAACGGCCTCGTCCTGTTCACCTCCGACCGGGGGATCACTCCGGCCGCGCTCGCCGTCGCCGGCGAGGAGCGGGGCTTCGACACCATCTACGTGCCCGAGCACACCCACATCCCGGTCCGCCGCGATGCTGCCCACCCGACCGGGGGCGAGGCGCTGCCCGACGACCGCTACACCCGCACGCTCGACCCGTGGATCTCGCTGGCGACAGCTGCCTCGGTGACGTCGAGGATCCGGCTCTCCACCGCCGTGGCGCTGCCGGTCGAGTCGGACCCGATCACCCTGGCCAAGCAGATCGCCACCCTCGACCACCTCTCCGGCGGGCGGGTGACGATCGGCGCCGGTTTCGGCTGGAACACCGACGAGCTCGAGGACCACCACGTTCCGCCGGCCAAGCGCCGTACGGTCCTGAAGGAGTACGTCGAGGCGATGCGCTCGCTGTGGACCGACGAGGAGGCGTCGTACGACGGCGAGTTCGTCTCGTTCGGGCCGTCGTGGGCCTACCCCAAGCCGGCTCAGGCGCACGTGCCGCTGGTCGTGGGCGCGGGCGCGGGACCCAAGACCTTCGCCTGGATCGCCGCGCACGCCGACGGCTGGATGACCACGCCGATCGAGCAGGACATCAGCGCCAAGTGCGCCCTGCTGCGCGCGGCCTGGTCCGAGGCCGGTCGCGACGGCGAGCCGCAGATCCACGTGCTGATCGCCTCCAAGCCCTCGCCCGACGACCTGGCCGGCTGGGCCGAGGCCGGTGCGACGGACCTGATCTGGGGCGTCCCGGACGCCCCTGAGGACGACGTCCTCGCGTATCTCGACCGACTGGCGACAAAGCTCGGCCTCCGTGCCGACGCGGGCCTCGCCACAACAGCAGGGAGTGTGGCCTGATGGCCGAGACAGTGCAGCAGCTCTTGCGAGAGCGTGCCGACGACGACACCACCGGACTGATCCACGACGGACGCACGTGGACCTGGCGCGAGCACCTCGCGGAGAGTGCGCAGGTGGCCTCGGCGCTGCTCGGCGTCACCGACCCGGCGCGGCCGATGCACGTCGGCTCGCTGCTCGGCAACAACCCCGACATGCTGCGGATGATGGCCGGGGCGGCGCTGGGTGGCTACGTGCTGTGCGGCATCAACACGACCCGTCGTGGCGAGGGCCTCGTGGCCGACGTGCGACGCTCGGAGTGCCAGGTGCTGGTGACCGACGCCGAGCACGCTCCGTTGCTCGAGGGCCTCGACCTCGGTGACGTGCGGGTGCTCGACACCTCGACCCAGGAGTGGGCCGACCTCGTCGCCGGCGCGGGCGAGCTGACGCCGCACCGCGAGGTCGAGGCGATGGACACGTTCATGATGATCTTCACCTCCGGCACCAGCGGAGACCCGAAGGCCGTGCAGGTCGCGCACCTGATGGTGCTCTTCTCGGGCCTCAACCTGGTCTCCCGCTTCGAGGTCACCGACGCCGACGTCTGCTACCTCTCCATGCCGCTGTTCCACTCCAACGCGGTGGTGGCCGGCTGGGCCGTCGCAATCGGCAGTGGCGCCGCGATGGTGCCCGCGAAGTTCTCCGCGAGCGGGTTCCTCGACGACGTCCGCACCCACGGCGTCACCTACATGAACTACGTCGGCAAGCCGCTGGCCTACGTGCTCGCCACTCCCGAGCAGGACGACGACGCCGACAACACCCTGCGCGTCGCCTTCGGCAACGAGGCCGGCGACCGCAACATCGACGAGTTCGCCCGCCGCTTCGGCTGCTCGGTGGTCGACGGGTTCGGCTCGACCGAGCTGGCCATCATCATCACGCGTGAGGACGGCACCCCGCCGGGCTCGATCGGCAAGGGCCTGGACGGCGTGGCGATCTACAACTCCGAGACCGTCACCGAGTGCGCTCCGGCGGTCTTCGACGAGCACGGCGCGCTGACCAACGCCGACGCGGCGGTCGGCGAGCTCGTCAACACCCAGGGCGCCGGCTACTTCCAGGGTTACTACAACGACGAGCAGGCCAACGAGGACCGCATGCGTCACGGCATGTACTGGTCGGGCGACCTCGCCTACCGCGACCCGGACGGCTGGATCTACCTCGCCGGCCGCACCGCCGACTGGATGCGGGTCGACGGCGAGAACCTCGCCGCAGCGCCCATCGAGCGGATCCTCGCCCGGCTGCCCGCGCTCAACCAGGTCGCCGTCTACGCCGTGCCGGACGCCGAGATCGGCGACCAGGTGATGGCCGCAGTGGTGCTCAAGGACGACGCGTCGCTGACGCCCGCCGAGCTCGAGGAGTTCCTCGCCGCGCAGCCCGACCTCTCGCCGAAGGCCTGGCCGAGCTTTGTCCGCTTCGCCACGGTGCTGCCCAGCACCGCCACCAACAAGGTGCTCAAGCGCGAGCTCGCGGCGCAGGGCGTGACCTCGGGCGACGGACTGCTCTGGACCCGCGAGCCACGGGGCACGTCGTACGACGGCGCCACGGTGGACGCCGCCGGTCTCGGGAGCCTCGGGAGTCTGGTCTCGTCATGACCGACCCGGGCGACCGAGCGCGCACGGTCCTGCGCCGAGTCGGGCCCGTGGTGCTGGTCGTCGTGGTCGTGCTCGTCTCGCTCGGTCTCTTCGACGCCCTCACCGGCGACGAGGACACACCGGGGACCGCCGGGGTCACCGGCGTCTACGCCACGGTGGAGGCCGACGAGTCGTGGCTGGGCTACCTGCCGGCCGACCGGGCAATCCCGGGGCTGGTCGTCACCGGGCTGACCACGATGGAGAACGACGGCCCGGTCGCGCGACGCGTCGACGTCCGGGTGCCCGGCGTGCCCGACGGAGCGGTCTCGCTGTGCTTCGTGGGCTTCGACGGTGACCTCGCCTCGGCCTGCCCGGAGGCGGCTCCGCTCGGCAAGGTCTCCCGGGCGGTCGGCCTGCCCTTCATCGGTCTCGTCGGTCCGATCGGTGCGCTCGACTGGCTGGGGGTCTACTCCTCGCCGACCCCCGAGCTGGCCGACCTCGACTACCTGCGCCGCTGACTGCTCAAGCGATCGGGGCGTTGCCGAGGAAGGCGTCGTAGCCGAGGGTGATGTCGCTGTTGGCGGCGCCCTGGTCGCCGTCCACGATCGCGTCGGCGATCCGCAGCACGCGCGAGACCGGGATCGCGTAGCCGATGATGTTGCGGCCGCCGCTGGACGCGGCGACGTTCATCCCCACGACCTCCCCGTCGGCGTCGAGCAGTGCGCCGCCGGAGTCGCCGGGAACGATGTCGGCGTCGACCTCGATCAGGGCTCGCAGCCGTGACGTCGTCCCGTCGTCGTTGCTGACGTCGATGCCGGTGCTCACGTCGGTGACGGTGCCCTCGGCAGCGGTGAGGGAGCCGCCGTCACCGCCCGCGTCGCCAACCGCCGTGACGGTCTCGCCGGCGCTCACGCCGTCGTCGTCCAGGCTGACCGGGGTGAGTCCGCTGGCGCCGACCAGGCGCAGCACGGCGATGTCGCGGGTGGCGTCCCCGCCGACGTACGTCGCCTCGTAGGTCTCGCCGGCCTCGGTGGCGCCCGCCAGGGTGACCTCGAGGGACGTCGCGTCCGCGACGACGTGGTGGTTGGTCACCACGAGTCCGTCGGAGGAGAGCACCAGGCCGCTGCCTGCCGCCTCGCCGTCGCCGTAGTCGATGGTGCTGCTGATGAGGGCGAGGCCGGCCGACTCCTCGGCGGTGGCGTCGACGGTGTCGGTGTAGCCGTAGGTGTCGGCGCCTGTGCTGCCGGGGAGGTCGGGGACGGCGGAGAGCCCGCCACCGTCGTTGCCGAGCTGGCCGGGGTGGCGGCGGAAGGTGCCTCTCGGGGGCCGGAGGTCGTCGCGGTCGGCGGTCGCCATCACACCGGGCTCGGCGGTGAGCGACTCGCCGGCGCTGACGGCGCTTACGGCGCTGAGGGAGGCCGTCGAGCCGAGGGCGGTGACGCCCAGGGCGAACGGTGCCGCGAGGGCGACCACGCCGACGGCGGCCGCGGCGCGACGCAGCGGACGCCGGGCAGGTCGAGTCGTGTGGGCGGTGGCTTCGGGTGCGGTGGACGTCATGCGAGCAGCCTGTGGCGCTCGGTTGTCGATCACCTGTGAGTGGTCCGTGAGCGGGCTCAGACCTCTGCCCTTGCGCTGCGGATGCACCGACTCTAGGCTGGACACGTGTCCAGTCAGGTGTTCAAGTCCTCGCGCCAAGGTCTCCGCTCGCGACAGACCGAGACGTTGTCCAAGCTGCTCGCCGCCGGCGAGGAAGAGCTGCGCGCCGTCGGTCACGAGGCGCTGACCGTGCGCACCGTGGCCGCCCGCGCCGGGGTCTCGCCCGCCACGGCCTACACCTACCTGGCCTCCAAGAACCACCTCTTCGCCGAGCTGTTCCTCGGCTACCTCGGGCAGGACGCCGAGCACGTCGCGTCGGGCACCGACGCCGTCGACCGGGTCCGCAGCGTCACCCGCCAGATGGCCGAGCGGCTCGCCGCGGCTCCCGAGCTCGCCGCCGCAGTCACCCCGGCCCTGCTCAGCTCGGATCCAGACGTCGAGCGGCTGCGCCTGCGGATCGGGGCCGAGTTCGTGCGTCGCTTCGCCGCCGCGATAGGCGACGACGCAGGTGAGCGCACCGACGACCTGGTGGAGGCTCTGACGCTGGCGTTCTCGGGGGCTCTGCTCCAGGCCGGGATGGGGCTGCTGACCTACCCCGAGATGGGCGAGCGGCTCGACCACGTCGTCGCCACGATCGTGCGGGGCAACGTGTGAGCGCCGCGACGCAGACCGAGCGAGGTCCGATCGTCTTCGACCCCTTCGACTACGCCTTCCAGGAAGACCCCTACCCGGTCTACGCCCGCTGCCGCGCCGAGGAGCCCCTGCACCACAACCCCACGCACGACTTCTGGGTGCTGACCCGCCACGCCGACGTGCAGCAGGCCTTCCGCTCCGAGGGCGTCTACTCCAACGCGATGGGGGTCTCCCTCGAGCCGAGCGCGTGGGGCCCGCACGCGCACAAGGTGATGTCGTTCCTCGGCATGGACGGCGACCGGCAGAAGCGCCTGCGCTCGCTGGTCTCCAAGGGCTTCACGCCGCGTCGCGTCACCGAGCTCACGCCGCAGGTCGAACGGCTCACCGACCGTTACCTCACCCGTTGCCTCGAGCTCGCCGAGAGCGGCCAGGGCTTCGACTGGATCACCGACTTCGCGGGCAAGCTCCCGATGGACGTCATCTCCGAGATGATGGGGGTGCCCGAGGCCGACCGCGACGAGGTACGGCGCCTGGCCGACCTCGTCGTCCACCGCGAGGACGGCGTGCACGACGTGCCCGAGGCCGGCGTCGCTGCCTCGCTCGACCTGGTCGTCTACTACGCCGCCATGGTCGACCAGCGACGTCGTCGTCCGACCGACGACCTGACCTCGGCGCTCCTCGCGGCCGAGATCGACGGCGACCGGCTCGCCGACGACGAGATCATCGCCTTCCTCTTCCTGATGGTCGTCGCAGGCAACGAGACGACCACCAAGCTGCTGGGTCATGCGCTGTTCCACCTGACTCGACACGAGAGTCAGTACGACGACGTCTTCGCGGCGGGTGACACCGACTTGGTCACCCCCTGGATCGAGGAGACGCTGCGCTTCGACACCTCCAGCCAGCTGCTCGCTCGCCACCTGCTCGCCGACGTCGAGGTGGACGGCGTCGTGGCCCCGGCCGGCTCCCGGATCGCACTCTGCATCGGCTCGGCCAACCGCGACGAGCGCGTCTTCTCCCGCGCCGACACCTTCGACCTGCACCGACCCAAGGGCGAGCTCGCCCAGCTGGTGAGCTTTGGCGGGGGACGCCACTTCTGCCTCGGCGCCAACCTCGCCCGGCTCGAGGCGCAGGTCGCGCTGCGCGAGCTGGTGACCCGGGTCGACCGCATCGACGTCGCCCACGACGACTGCCGCCGCGTGCACTCGGTGAGCGTGCGCGGCTTCGCCTCCGTGCCCGTGACCTCGGTCGGGGTGCGCTGATGGCCGCGGAGCACGACCGGCCCGAGCGTCGTCGCACGAGTCCTCTCTCGACCCCCGCTCCGCGGCAGCTGATCGACGGCACGCTGGTCGGGGCGGCCGACGGGGCGACGTACCCGATCCTCGACCCGGCCAGCGGTGCTGAGATCGGCCAGGCGCCGGACGGCACGGCGGCCGACGTCGACGCCGCCATCGGTGCTGCGCGCCGCGCCTTCGACGAGACGAACTGGTCGACCGACGTCGAGCTGCGGGTGCGGTGCCTGCGACAGCTGCACCAGGCGCTGCTCGACCACGCCGACGACTTCCGGGCTCTCACCCGTGCCGAGGTCGGGATGCCCGACTTCATGATGGGTGCGGCCGGCTTCGACGTCCCGGTCGACGGGCTGAAGTGGGTCACCGACCTGGCCGAGCACTACGCGTTCGAGACCGACCTGGGTGTCGCCTCGCCGATGGGGATCGCCTCGCGGCGAACCGTGCGGCGCGAGCCCGTCGGGGTGGTCGCGGCGATCACCCCGTGGAACGTGCCGACCCAGATCAACCTCGCCAAGATCGGTCCGGCGCTGGCCGCCGGCTGCACCGTCGTCCTCAAGCCCGCGCCGGACACCCCGTGGGTGGCCTGCGAGCTCGCCCGGCTCGCCGCCGAGCACACCGACCTGCCGCCCGGGGTCTTCAACGTCGTGACGCCACGCTCCAACGAGGTCGCCTCGGTGCTCTCGACCGACGACCGCGTCGACATGGTCTCCTTCACCGGCTCCACGAGCGTGGGCAAGGCGATCATGGCCGCCGCGGCTCCGACGCTGAAGCGGGTCTTCCTCGAGCTCGGCGGCAAGTCGGCGGCGATCGCCCTCGACGACGCCGACGTGGGCGCGGTGGCCGGGGCGACGGCGTTCGCCGCCTGCATCCACGCCGGCCAAGGGTGTGCGATCACGACCCGGCTCGTCGTCCCGCGGGCGAGGTACGACGAGGCGGTGCAGGTGGCGGCGCTGACGATGGAGTCGATCGGGGCCAAGGACCCCTCCGACCCCGGGGCGATCTGCGGTCCGGTGATCTCCCAGGTCCAGCGCGACCGCGTCGAGGCCTACCTTGCACTGGCGCTGGAGGAAGGCGGCACCTTCGCCACCGGCGGCTCGGTGATCGAGCAGGACGGCTACTGGATCCAGCCGACCGTCATCGCCGGCCTCGACAACACCTCGCGGCTCGCCCAGGAGGAGATCTTCGGGCCGGTGCTGGTCGTGATCGCCCACGACGGCGACGACGACGCCGTACGGATCGCCAACGACTCGCCCTACGGGCTGTCGGGCTCGGTCGACTCGGCCTCGCTCGAGCGGGCCACGGCCGTGGCCGCGCGCATCCGTACCGGCACGCTGGCGGTCAACGGCGGGGTGTGGTTCAGCCCCGACGCCCCCTTCGGCGGCTACAAGCAGTCCGGTCTCGGCCGCGAGATGGGTGTCGCCGGCTTCGAGGAGTACCTCGAGACGAAGACCCTCGCCTTCCCCGCCTGAATCTCAGAACGCTAGGAGCAGGACAGACATGAACAGGTTCGACAACAAGGTCGTGGTGGTCACCGGCGCGGCCCAGGGCATCGGCGAGGCCTACGCCAAGGCCCTCGCCGCCGAGGGCGCCTCGGTCGTGGTCGCCGACCTCAACGAGGAGTCCGGTGCGCAGGTCGTCACGCAGATCGAGGCCGACGGCGGCACCGCGATGTTCGTGCGCACCGACGTCTCCTCGCACGAGTCGGCGGCCGCGCTGGTCGAGGCGGTGACGGCGGCGTACGGCGGGATCGACGGGCTGGTCAACAACGCCGCAATCTACGGCGACATGCAGTTCGACCTGCTGATCAGCGTCGACTGGGACTACTACAAGAAGTTCATGAGCGTGAACATGGACGGCGCCCTGGTGATGACCCGCGCGGTCTACCCCTCGATGCAGGCGCGTGGTGGCGGCTCGATCGTCAACCAGAGCTCGACGGCGGCCTACCTCTACTCCGGCTTCTACGGCCTGGCCAAGGTCGGCGTCAACGGCCTCACCCACCAGCTCGCCCACGAGGTCGGCGGGATGGGCATCCGGGTCAACGCGATCGCCCCGGGCCCCACCGACACCGCCGCCACCCGCACCCAGGCCGGCGACGCAGCCAAGGACCTGGTCAAGGGTCTCGCCCTCAAGCGGATGGGGCAGCCCGAGGACATGGTCGGTGCCTGCCTGTTCCTGCTCTCCGACGAGTCGGCGTGGGTCACCGGCCAGATCCTGGCCGTCGACGGCGGCCAGACCTTCCGCGCATGACGGGCCCCACAGGCCTGATGGAGGTCGGGTTCGTCGGGCTCGGCAACATCGGCAAGCCGATGGCGCTGCGGCTCGCCTCCCAGGTGGCCGAGCGAGGCCTCTCCCTCTCGGTGTACGACGTCGCGGCCGAGCCGCTCGCCGAGCTCGAGGCGGCCGGGGCGAACGTCGCCGGCTCGGTGGTCGGCCTCGCTGCCCGGGTGGACGTGCTGTGCGTGATGGTGCGCGACGACGACCAGGTCAGGGACGTGCTCGGCCAGGCCCTGGGCGCGGCCCGCGACGGTCTGGTCGTGGTCGTGCACTCCACGGTGTCTCCCGAGACTCCCCGTCAGCTGGAGATCACTGCCGCCAAGCACGGGGTGCTGCTCGTGGATGCGCCGGTGTCCGGTGGCGGGATGGGCGCGGCCGACGGCTCGTTGGCGATCATGGTCGGTGGCAGCGACGAGGCGTTCGCCGCCGCGCGGCCGGCGCTGGAGGCGCTCGGGTCGAAGGTGATCCACGCCGGACCGATCGGGGCGGGCACCAAGCTCAAGCTGGCCCGCAACCTGATGCACTTCGTCTCCTTCACCGCCGCCACCGAGGCCCAGCGGCTCGCCGAGGCGGCCGGGCTGGACCTGCGGGCGCTGGGCGACGTCGTGCGACACACCGACGCGATCACCGGCGGGCCGGGCGCGATCATGCACCGTGAGACGGCCGCCCCCATCGCTGAGGGCGACTTCTGGCACGGCATCTTCACCCACGTGGCGGACCTGGGGGAGAAGGACCTGCGTCTTGCCACCGACCTCGCCGCCTCGCTCGGCGTCGAAACCCCGCTCGCCGACCTGGCGCTGCAACGACTGAGGACAGGACTGGGACTGTGACCGACGACGAGACCGACAAGTTCGAGGGGCTCCCCGAGATCCGCCGGATCGGGCTCGAGAAGATGGAGCAGGTCTACGGCTTCGAGATGACCGACGGGCAGGGCGACTTCTTCCGCTACACCGCCGACCACCTGTTCGGCGACATCTGGCAGCGACCCGGTCTCTCCGACCGCGACCGTCGGCTGCTGCTCATCGGCATGCTGGCCGGCCAGGGCGCCGCTGACGTGCTCGGCATCCAGGTCCCGGCGGCCTACTCGCGCGGTGAGCTGGACGACGTCGCCCTGCGCGAGATCGTGATCCTCGTGTGCCACTACGCCGGCTGGCCCAACGGCGCGCGCCTCAACTCGATCGTCGAGGACACCATCGCCAAGGCTCACCGCGCCGCGGCAAAGGCCGCCGAGGCCACCGGGACCACCGGGGCCACCGGGGTCGACACCGAAGACAACGCATGAGCCTGCCGCGGGTGGTGGAGGTGCCGCTGCCGACCTACACGGCCCGGGTGCTGCAGTGGGGTGACACCGGCGACGAGAGCGCGCCGCTGGTGCTCGCGCTGCACGGGTTCCCCGACACCGCGTGGACCTGGCGTCTTCTCGGTCCCCACCTGGCCAAGCGCGGGTTCCGGGTGGCGGCACCGTTCCTGCGCGGCTACGGCCCCTCGTCGGTGCCGAGCGACGACACCTACACGGTCGGCGCGCTGATGGCCGACGCCGTCGCGCTCCACGGGGCGCTCGGCGGCGACGAGCGCTCGATGCTGGTCGGCCACGACTGGGGCGCGATCGCGACCAGCGGACTCGGGGCCCACCCGGACTCGCCGTTCAGCAGGATCGTCACGATGGCCGTCCCGCCGCTGCCGGCGCTGTCTCCCGCGCTCGAGGGAGCCAGGGAGTGGCTCGGCGCGGTGGTGCGTCAGCCACGCAACTCCTGGTACATCGCCTTCAACCAGGTCCCGGGCCTCGCCGAACGGCACTTCGAGCGGCTCGTCACCAAGCTCTGGCGCGACTGGTCGCCCGGCTACGACGCCACCGATGACCTGTCGTTCCTGCTCTCCTCGGTGCCCGACCACACCCACGCTCGGGCGGTCCTCTCCTACTACCGCGCGTTCCTGCGTCCCGGGCGAGGCGCGAAGGCGTACGCCGACTGGCACCGCACCTTCGCCGAGGCCCCGACGGTGCCGACGTTGTTCCTCCAAGGTGACCGGGACGGGTGCCTCGACCGCCGCTTCTTCGCCGGCGCCGAACGGGTGCTCACCGGAA